>CALWWH010000064.1 GCA_944385195.1 uncultured Oscillospiraceae bacterium
AGGGCGCCAGCATCGAGCTGCCGCATATCCTGCTGCTGGCCAATGACCCGGCTGATAGCCTCCTTTCCGCTTTGACGGAGAGGAAAGCCACTCTGCCGCAGCTCTATGACTTTGACCTGATGGAAGAGGGAGGGCATATCACCGGCTGGCTGGTCTCGGGCGAGGCCAAGCAAGCGCTGGATGCCCGCCTGACGGCATACGAATCCGCCGCCTCACTGCCCTATGCGGTAGGCGACGGCAATCACTCCCTGGCGACGGCAAAAGCCTGCTGGGAGGCCATCCGGGACAGCGCTGAGGAAACCCACCCTGCAAGGTATGCGCTAGTGGAGCTGGAGAACATTCACGAACCGTCCCTGGAGTTTGAACCCATCCATCGGATCCTCACAGATATTGATCCGCATCAGGTGCTCGAAGCGCTGGAGAATTGGTGCGCCCCGGAGGGGTATCCTGTCCGCTGGGTCAGCGCATCCGGCAGCGGCACGCTCAAGCTCAGTCCCGCCAAGTCTGCCCTGGCGGTGGGGGTCTTGCAGGCGTTCCTGGATCAGTTCGGCCAGGGGACCGTCGACTATATCCACGGCGACGAGGTTTTGATCCGCTTGGCGCAGCAGCCAAACAGCATTGGCTTTTTGCTGCCGCCCATGGCAAAGTCCGATCTTTTCACTGCCGTCGAGGCCGACGGCGCACTGCCCCGTAAGACCTTCTCCATGGGCCATGCCAGTCAGAAGCGCTACTACTTAGAAGGGCGTGTCATCCGGTGACGAGCTTATCCGCACCCGCCTGGGCAAAGATCAACCTGGCGCTGGATGTTCTCGGCCTGCGGCCCGACGGATTTCACGATATGCGGATGCTGATGCAGACGATTTCCCTGCATGATGAGGTGACGCTCCTCTTAGGGACCGGACGGTGGTATGCACACGGCCCGGAAGAGCTGCCCCACGACGAACGCAATCTGGCGCTCAAAGCCGCCCGTGTTTTTTGCCAGGCGTCCCGGATTGATCCCAATGGGATCGAGCTTTCTCTGGAAAAGCACATCCCGAGTCAGGCCGGGCTGGGCGGCGGCAGCGCAGATGCTGCTGCGGTACTTCGTGTGCTGCAGCAGTTCTATGAGGCACCCCTCAGTGAAGAAAAATTGTTCGAGCTTGCAGCCCAAATAGGCTCTGATGTCCCATTCTGCCTGGCTGGGGGGACAAAACTGGCCGAGGGCAGGGGAGAAGTCCTCACCGGCCTGCCTCCGATGCCTGAGTGTCACATTGTATTGTGCCAGCCTGGCTTCGGAAGCTCCACGCCAGCGCTTTTCCGCGCTGTTGATGCGGCGGAGCCAGAATACCGTCCGGATTTTGCATATCTGACGGCCCATCTGCACGATCTGTCGGCTTTTGCCCCGGCGATGGTCAACGTCTTCGAGCCGCTGCTGGCCAGAGAGTACCCCATCATCCACGAGCTCAAGGCCGTCATGCTCTCTCACGGCGCTCTTGGCGCCATGCTCACCGGGACCGGCTCTGTGGTGTTCGGTCTGTTTGATCATAAAGCCCAGGCGGAGACATGCCGCACAGCTTTGCAGACGCTTGTTCCATGGACAGCGCTTGCATCTCCCGTTGATCACGTATAAAATCCACTAAACCCGTCAAACATTGCAGTAACCGCAGTGTTTGGCGGGTTTTTTATGATGGAGGAATACGTTACATGAAAAAGTTTAAATGGGAGCTCATCATTGGCCTTGCCCTGTTGGCGGGAATTGTCGCCGGGGCAAAATCGCAACTTGCGCCAGACTGGCGAGATAAACTCATTCGCCTGCACGTGGTTGCAAACTCTGACAGTGAGGCAGATCAAGCACAGAAACTCCAGGTCCGGGACGCGGTACTGGAGGTAGTGGAGCCAATCCTGGACGATGTACACAGTGCCGAAGAGGCAAAAGCACGGCTGCTGTCCGAGTTAGGCAGCTTGACGCAAGCAGCCAATCATGCCCTGGACGGATCCCCTTACACTGCCAGCGTAACACTTCAGCGCGAGCAATTTCCCGTCCGGGAATATGACACGTTCACCCTCCCGGCAGGGCAGTATGAGGCCCTTCGCGTTACCATTGGAGAGGGCGAAGGGCACAACTGGTGGTGTGTGGTCTATCCCTCTCTTTGCTTTGCTGCGACGACGGAGGAGTTTACCGAACTGGCTGTCTCCGCAGGGCTGACAGAAGACGAAGCCGCCCTGCTGACAGGGCAGCAGGACGGCTTCGTCTTAAAGTGGCGGATTGTGGAGCTCTGGCAGGCTCTACTGGCCTGGCTTCGCGCCCTTTGAGCGGATCCAGCGGTAGCCAAAGTACAAAATGATAAAGATGATTAAGTAGCTCATCGTTGCCAGCCAGACGCTATCCGGGTTGAGGTTTCTTACAAAGCTGCCTAAAATCGCAGCCAAGATACAAAGAAGCAGATTCTCCATCTGGGAGGGTTTGTAGGATAGATTCATGGCGAGTACCTCAGTCATTTGTATTGTAATCGACCAGTTTGACCCGGTCACCTATATTGAATACGCGCCAGAGCAAAGTCTCTGGGTCTCGGCAGACATGGAACTCTTGCTGATAAACGCCGCTTTCGAGACTGTCGTCGAAGTAGGGGTTGTACTCGACAGAGAAGGCGACCTGTACAAATTTGACGTTCTTTTCCAAATATTCGTCGTCCCATCCAAAGGCTTCAGCAAGACCGTTTTCTTTCAAGTCCTCGATGAGTAGATTGGTCTGACGCTGACGTTCTTCCGCGCCCAGCTGCTGATAGCGCAGGATGTGTCGCTGCTTGCCACAATAGTCCACGACGTTTGCCGCTGCCTGGGGCGCTTCGCCGGCAGACATAGCGGCTAAAAATGCTTCAGAGTTCCAGTTTTCCTCAGCGGGCATGGTCTGGGCTTCGTGGTCGCACTCAGCAGCCAAGTCCTCCTTCAGATCATCCAATGTCAAGCCTGCTGCATTTGCCCAGTCCTCATTGGGGAAGAGGCTGTCGGGATTCTCCGGGTCCTCTGCGAACTGGACATCTGCTAAACGATAGCAGAGCTGATCGCCGCTCTTGCTGCGGCCAAACCAAATCTGTACCGGCTTGATCCCGGAGTCCAGCTCAAACAGCCCATCCTCTTCCATGGTGTAGACCTGATACAAGCTCACAGCGCTGACGCAGAGCAGATCCTCCTGCCACTTTATGTGCAGCACGTCATGGGCCTCGGTGACGAATTCGGCGTACTGGGGCATCTGTGCCCGGGCAAAATCCAGCAGCACGTTATTAATGGCGTAGGAAAGCGCGTCGGTATAGGCTGGACGTAGGGAGGTGTACTGCAAGGGCTCACGGTTCTGTACGGCCTTGACCGCTTCGGCTCCCGAGATCATCCCATCTGCATCCTCGAGGTTATAGACGATCTTCCAGCCCTCGCTGTCTCGATAGAGGCAGCACAGGTGCTCTGGCTCGTCGGGACTGTCGCTAAAGCGGTAGGTCATGTAATAATAATGGTCCTCGTCTTGCAGCACATCGATGACCTCGATGGGCAGTCTTGCGTTGGTGTCGCTATGGAAGAGGTAGTAGCGGTCAAACTCCGGCAGATATTCAAACTGCTCCATTCCGATCAGCGCTGTCTGCGCCAAACCGATTCCAAAGTAATTCTGTAAGGTGAGATCCATATCAAAGGGAGTGAGCCAAACAGCATCCGATTGCTCCCAATATTCGCTGTAGTCCGCTAATTTGCGCAGGGCGTTCCACTCCAGCTCTGTCACGTCCTCTTGGCTAGCTGTGGTAAGCGCGGTGCCGTTATAAAATAGAGCAGACAGGCTGACCTGAGCTGCGTTGTCATAAAAGCTGGTCAGGGCTTGCCGGCGCATCCTTCCGGTGGAACCCTCTGCATTGAAGTGGTTTTTTAGTGCCTCTTTGACGGCTTCGCTGTCATCGGGAGCAGTTAGCGCATCCTCGGCAGGGGAATCTGACTCTGCTGCCGGCGTATCGGACGCTTCGGCAGACTCCTCGGGGTCTAGCTGCGACGGCTGCGAGGGCGCCACGGGATCGACCGTGTTCTCATCGCCGATGACTGGATCAATGCGGATGTCGGTGGCGATGAGCGGGTTAGGAACCCCATCCGATTGGGCCACGTAGCATACCGTCAGCAAATCTCCCTCTTCCAGCGCGCGCAGTGTCGCATCGCTGAGCAGCTCACCCGGGTCGATATACACGGTTTCGTTGCCGTCCAGGCACAGCAGAAGACCGTCTTCAAGGCGCTGGAAAGTGACAGTTGCGGTCTGCTCCTCAGCAGAGACGGGTTTCTCTGTTTTTTTGTCGGCACTGGTGAAAGTGCATCCTGCGCAGATCAATGCCAGAACAAGTACAGTGGCCATGGCAGTGCGCCAAACTTTTTTGTGCTGCACAATACGCAGCAAACGCTCACGCATATCATGGCTGGTCATGGTTGTGGCGGTACAGAGCAGGGCCCCAGGCTTCGACCGGACAGCAACCATGTCTACGAGCGTCTGGCCGTAATTCAAGCGCTCGGCTTCACCTAGCTGGGCGATGACCCGCTCGTCACAGGCTGCCTCGCAGTCCCTGCGGGAGAGGATAGCGCCCGCCCAGACCAGAGGATTCCACCACCAGAGTGCCAGGCAGACACAACGCAGCAGGGACCAGAGCGGATCCCGCTGCTGCCAATGGCATTGTTCATGGATCAGCACGTGCTTGAGCTGTTCGGGAGATTTCAGAGTCTCAGGTATAAGATAGATACTGCGTCCAAAGAGACAGGGAGAATTGATACTGCGGGAGTAATAGACGGGCAAATCAGCAGCAATCCCCTCCGCTCGGCGGCGGTCACTGCGCAGCTTTCGATAAAATGCCAGATTGCTGCCCAGCAGAGCAGCAGCGGTTGCGACGCTGCCCGCGATCCAGAGATGAGGCAGCAGAGTTAGAACATCAAAGGACTTCGTCTCTGCGGGGGAATTCCCCACAGGCGAGAGCTCAGCAGGAGACAGCGTCTCGGACTTGACTCCGGCCGGGAAGATGACCGGACGTCCTTCGGCAGTGGTGGTGAGCTGCACATCCGGCAGGGGCGTAGATGCAACAGTTTGCTCCTGGGAGATGAAATTCATGACGCTGATGGGCGTATTTGCCAGGGGAAAGGGCAGTAAGAGCCGGACCAGTGCCAGGGCCCACAGAGAGTACTGTAGTTTCGCGCTGATCCGCTTGTGGAAGACCAGGCGCAGGAGAATCAGAACAAGCAGCAAAACAGACGATGTGATAATCCATTCTCTCATAGGGATGCCTCCTCTCTTGCCTGCCGGAGAATATCGTACAAGGAATCAATCTCCTCCGGTTTGAGCGCTTTTTGCCCAGCGAGGGAGGCGACCATCATGCTGATGCTGCCGTTATAGACCCTTGCCAGGAAACTCTTTGTCTCTGCCGCTGCGGCATCCTCCTGCCGCAGGACAGGGTAGTATATCTTTGCACGGGGGCCGTCCTCTACGCGGACGGTTCCGCGCTCGAGCATGCGTGTGAGCATGCTGTGTACGGTGCCTTTGGTCCAGCCGGTGTCATCGTGAAGCGCAGCCACCAGCTGAGGCGCGGTATGGGGCTGCTTCCAGAGCAGGCGCATGAGCTTCCACTCCCCGTCGGAGAGGGTGATCTTTTTCATTGGGCATCCCTCCTTGAAGGTTGACAAGTGTCTACCTCTGATTGAAGTATAGCAAAGAGGTTGACAAATGTCAACCATAGATGAACAAAAAATATTTCAGCGAGAATGGAGGGAAAGTCCTTGACAAATTGCGCAGGGCGTGGTATGATATCAAGGCAATCGGGGGTATAGCTCAGCTGGGAGAGCGCTTGAATGGCATTCAAGAGGTCAGCGGTTCGAT
>CALWWH010000065.1 GCA_944385195.1 uncultured Oscillospiraceae bacterium
CTTGCTCGTTCTCATTGGTACGGGTTTGATCCTTTGGGGAATATGGGCAGCAAGCAACTGGTCATCAATGATGGCTTTAATTTTATTGGGAGTTGTTTTTATTTTAAAGGGACGCAAGTTTTATTTGGCCAATGGAGAAAGTCCAAAAGCAAAGAAAGTAGCCGGAAGATTTTTGACTATCATAGGGATAGGCCTGGCGATCTTTGGTGCACTCTGGTATTTATCTGAAGGTCTGGATAGTTACAACGGAACTGGAGATTTGAGCTTGATACTCGCGTCACTTGTTGCTGCTCTTGTTTTCCTGATCGTGGGAACCGCCAAGTCCCATGCCGCGAAAAAGGAGGCCCGGCAAGACGCCGTGAACTCCACAACGGTTCCGGGCCGCACAAGTGCAGCGTCCAGGCAGGCCAAAACGCCCACTCCGCCGCCCCGGCCCCAAAAGATGGTGTGTGCGGAATGCGGAAGGGAATACCCAATGGACCATGTGTATTGTGATGAATGCGGCTCCCTGCTGAGAGAGAAATTTTAAGGTGCGTTACTGAGGTGTTTGTCATGCTCTCCATACCGCCTATCTGGGAAAAGCAGTAGATTCGATTTTAATACATAGAGTTTACGCCTATAAAGGAGGGAATCCTCAAATATGGCGGTGACTAGTGTGCATTCAGCCCATACTGCTCCCAATTTCCGGACCGGAAGGCCGACACACAATCAGCCGGACAAGGCGGACTACGTCTCCATGTGTTGTGACACAATTCTCAGCCCACCAGCGTCGCACAGGCTGCAGGGTATCCTTATTGATGCCGCATGCGTGTCACAGGTCGGATTGTGGGCGCGGACATATGCTTTCTCGCCGGGAACTGCCATTTTGCCGCCCTCAAAGGGGATGGAATGGAGAAACGCTAGGGACCTGCGGCGGGGCATTTCAGTTAATCCGTTTCATGTTCTCGATTCATCCTTCGCATGTGACTTTGCTGACCAGTCAGGGCACAGGGGGATACCTGGCCGTCCAAATAGCGCAGACAGCACGCTTCCGGGTCGTCACACGTCCAGGTCAGATAAGATTGGAATGCCGACGCAAAGGCAGATCTGCTGAGAACGCCGATGCAGTCGGGGCCTTCGACCCTCTGGTCCATGGCAGTCCTTCAGAAAATCGAAGATGCTGTATGAACTTTTTCTCATGATCGGAACCTCCTTGATATTCCGTCGCTTTAATACGCACCGCTCAAAGGAAAAAGTGCTCAAAAATTCTGTGACCTTTTTGTAAATTCAGAATCGCGGATGGAAACTTACTGGCCAGGGCTGCATGATACAGTTGACAGCCGCCGCCCGATTGTCCACAATGTAGCTGCAAAGAGAAACACCGTCCCATCAGGAGACGGCGGAAAGGACCAAATATGGAAAAACACGGGCACTACTGCGAGGTCTGCGGCGAATATAAGGCCAACGAGAAATTTTCCGGAAAGGGCCACGCGGCCCATATCTGCAAGGATTGTGCCCAGCTCCCGCCGGAGGAACAGGCGGAGCGGAGACCTTGAACCGGCTCTGTAATTTGCCTTGGCAGCTTTCCAAGGCCCAGAGAAGCCGGCTGCAAAACCGCATGAAAGATCGGCGGCCCAGGTGCGGGAGCTGGCCCGAGAGCAGTATGAAGTGCGATTTGGATCCGGAAGGAGCTTCTGATAGTGGACGATACCAGGCCCACTTAAAATGAAAAATACGCGGCGCGGTCCCCATAAATTGTCGGGACCGCGCCGCTTTGCCTCTTGCCTCCGAGGGCAAAAGGGGACGGCGGGCCGGGCCTGGGTAACCGTCAAAGCTAACGGCGAATAAACATCCCCCGGCGGAGCCGTAATCTCATTAAGATAAGGAACAGACCAGACTGTCTTGCGTGCAGTCTGGTCTGTTTTGTAAATATTTGAAAAAAGGTAAACGTCAAGGCTGAGGGCGGATTAAAAAGGCGAAGAAGATATGAGATACTAATTCTCGAGAAGTCCTGAGACTTCTCGAGAATTCTCATTTAGGGAGGAGCCGGGAAAGATGGGGGCATGTGAATTGAAACGGCAGTAAAAGTTAGAATATTGGAGGACGCAGATCATAGGCTGCCGCAGCAGCTGAGCGCAAGGGGATGGTGCGCGGAACACAAAATATCGACAAAGACCTACTACCGCTGGGAAAAGGAAATACTTTCTTCGGCAGCCGGGGAACTTGTACCCGCAGTTTCAGCACCACAGCCGCCAGCAACTTTTGTAGAACTCCCATCGCTGCCTGAGCAACAAACAGTGGGTGGAGTGGTAGCCAGCATCCAAATTGGAAAAGGGAAAGCATACATCTATTCGGGTGCGGATGCGGTAGTGGTGAGGGCAATTTGCCAGGTACTGAAATCATGCTGATTGACTTCACAGGAGCAGACAAGGTATATATCGCCTGCGGTTATACGGATCTGCGGAAAGGGATCGATGGGGTGGCGGCCCTGGTGCAGCAGCAGTTTCAGCTGGACCCATTCACCAACACGCTGTTTCTGTTCTGCGGCAGACGGCGGGACCGCATCAAGGGACTCTACTGGGAGCAGGATGGATTCATCCTGCTGTACTGCTGAACAATGGCGTCCAAATGCCGATGATTGGCTATGGAACCTATCAGACCCCGGCGTACATGACAGAGCAATGCGTTACCGACACAATTCGTGTCGGGTATCGCTCCATTGATACGGCGCAATGCTACGGAAACGAGCGAGAAGTTGGCCTTGCCTGTTGAAAATCTGGTATTCCGAGAAGTGAATTGTTTATCACAACAAAGTTGTGGGCCTGTCACGGATTTTCGGATACGCTCCGTTCCATTGACGCTTCTTTGAAAAGAATTAATATGGACTATATCGACCTTCTGCTGATTCATGAGCCTACCGGAGATGTCCATGAAATTTACCGGGCCATGGAGAGTGCCTACCTTCGCCTGCCGGTACAGGACGCATGGGGTGTGGTGATGCGAAAGGATGACCCACTGGCCCAGAGGAAGGTCATCCAGGTCAGCGCCCTGCGGGGCCTGCCGCTTATTTGCTCCCGGCAGGGGATGCGTGAGGAGATGGTGAAGTGGTTCGGGGACGAACTGGAAAAGCTGAACATCGTGGCCACTTACGATTTGCTGTATAATGCCTCCATCCTGACCCGGGAGGGGTTGGGATATGCTATCGGGTTCAAAGATTTGGTCAACACCGGGCCAGACAGCGAACTGTGCGTCCGGCCGCTGGAACCGCCACTGGCCTCGCCCATGTACCTGATTTGGAAAAGTATCAAGTCTTTACGCCAGTGGCTTCCCTTCTGCTGGAGGAATTGAAGGGACAGATCACTCATGGGCAGGAAGAATAGAGGACTTGTATTGTTTACTGCCCCTTAAATTTTGAGTTGGGTGTAAGGTCAAAACAGCGTTCCTGTTCTTCTTGAGTGGTGTTCCATACAAGAAGCGTAGGCAGAAAATATCTCCCGCCCTTTACCGAGTGTAGCCTATCGATAAAAGGCGGGAGCATTTTTGACCACATTTTCAGCCACAGTGCGGTGTGGAGCACATGGAAACAGTGGCTTTAGAGAGTGACGGGAAGCAAGTGGAATGGAGCAGAAGCGGCACAAAATGATTAAAAATTGTGTAAAAAATCTTTTCTCACCTCTTTGTTTACTGCCCCGCAAAATCTGCCGTGCCATTTTCATGTTTTATGTCTGCGGTGCTGGGCTTTCCTCGCCCCTGAGTTCCGC
>CALWWH010000066.1 GCA_944385195.1 uncultured Oscillospiraceae bacterium
CGATCGGAGTCTGTGACTTGTTGGGCCCGGCGGGCTGCTTGTCCAGGGCGCGAGAGCCGGTGGCCAGCCCGGGGAGGTCCTCGCCGCGCTCAGCCCGCTCATTCAGACGCTCGTAGACATCGATGAGGATGTCGCCGATGTGGACCATGTCGCGGTTGGCCTGCCCCCGGCGGACGGCGTAGATCTTCTTCTCGGCAAATTCCAGAATTTCCTCTGCCGTGCCCTCGCCCTCAGAAACGGTCTGGGAGATGTCTGCGGCCGCCTGATCCAGGCGGCGCAGGATGGACTTCTCGGCGACGATCTGAGCGTATTTTTTCACATGGGCCGCCGTGGGGGTGATCTCCAGCAGCTGCATGAGATAGCTCTGGGTATTGTCGTGGTAGTCGCCCCGCTCCCGGAGCTTATCCATGACCGTGACCGGGTCGATGGGCTGGGAGAAGTTAAACATGGCGAACATCGCCTCGAACAGCTCCCGGTTCTGCTGCTGGTAAAAATCCTCTGCCGAGAGCATACCGATGACCTCCGGCACGCAGCGGCTGTCGATGAGCATCGCGCCGAGGACGCTCTGTTCCGCCTCCAGGGCCTGGGGCACCTGATGGGTCTGCAATTCATCCACAGTGGACACTCCTTTTGCGTCGTGATGGGTTGGAAAGGGGCCCTATCGCATTGCAGGGGCCTGCGCGCAGCCAGCGGCGCCTGGCCGCGGGAAGCGTGGACTGCAAAGCAGACAAAGGGTCCGCTTACAGCTCCTCGACCTTGACGGTCATGGTGCCGCTGATCTCGTGGCCCAGCTTACACTTGAGGTGATAGGTGCCGACGTTCTTGATGGGCTCGTCCTGGACGATCTTTTTGCGGTCGATCTCGATGCCGGTCTGCGCCTTGAGGGCCTTGGTGATTTCCTCAGAGGTGACGGCGCCGAACAGACGGCCAGCGCCGCCGCCCTTGGCCTTGACCACGACCACCAGCTCCTTGAGCTTCTCGGCAACCTCGAGCGCCTTGGCCTTTTCGCGGGCAATCTGCTCGGCCTTGGCCTTGTCGTTCATTTTCATGGTGTTGATGCTGTCGGCGGTGGCAATTTGCGCCAGCCCCTTGGGCAGCAGGAAGTTGCGGGCGTAGCCGTCAGAGACATCGATCAGCTGACCGCGCTTGCCCTGACCCTTGACGTCCTGGGTGAGAATGACTTTCATACTTGGTTCCCTCCTGAAAAGTGGTAGATTAGCTCTCAAAATAGTGATCGATGGCCGTTACCAGGCGCCAGAGGACATCCTCCAGGGACCCTTCGACCTGGGCGCCTGCCACGGCTGCGTTGCCGCCGCCGCCCAGCTCGGCGACGATGAGCTGCACATTGATCTGGCCGATGCTACGGGCGGAGATGATGACGCGGCCCGTGGGGGCGTCGGGGTACATGACGAAGCTGGTCTCGATGCCGGAGATATTCAGCAGTTCGTCCGCCGCCTGGGATGCCAAGGCGCGGTCGAGCTGGTTGTCCACCGCCGCCACGGCGATGGAGTCCCGGTAGAGCTTTGCCGCCTGGATGACTGCATAGCGGGCAATCGTGTGGGGCAGGTCGTTCTGGAAAAGCTTTTTGATCTCGGCGGTGTCTGCGCCGCAGCGGCGCAGGAAGGCCGCCGCCTCAAAGGTGCTGCTGCCGGTGCGGATGGCGAAAGACTTGGTGTCCAGGTTGATGCCGGAGAGCAGCGCCTCTGCTTCCAGGGGCAGAATATCGCGCATCTCCACGCCGTATTGCAGCAGCTCTGTCACCAGCTCGGAGGTCGAGGAGGCATAGGGCTCGTGCAGATGCAGGGTGAAGTTTTCGATGTAGTCGGCCTCGCGGCGATGATGGTCGATGACCACCAGCCAGCCGGCGATGTCCAGCAGCTCCTTGCTCTCCACCTGGCTGGGACGGTTGGTGTCCAGGATGACCAGCAGGCTGTCCTCGTCCATGAGCTCCTCTGCATCCGCCGGGGAGATGAACGCGGTCTCGTACTCGGGTAGTTTGAGCAGAAGGGCCAGGAGTTTTTCACACATATTCTGGTCCCTATCGATGACGATGCGGGCCTTTTTGCCGCACTTGCGGCACAGGGCCATCATGCCCGCCGCCGCGCCCAGGGCGTCCAGATCTGCATTGCGGTGGCCCATGAGGAAGACGGTGGAGGACTTTTGGATCAGGTCGGTTAGCGAACCCACCATGACGCGGGCCTTGATGGTGGTGCGGCGCTCGGCCTCCTTGGTGCGGCCGCCGATGAAGGCGAAATCCTGCCGGTCGCGGATGACCGCCTGGTCGCCGCCGCGGGAGAGACAC
This sequence comes from uncultured Oscillospiraceae bacterium, assembly GCA_944385195.1. Taxonomy (GTDB): domain Bacteria; phylum Bacillota; class Clostridia; order Oscillospirales; family Oscillospiraceae; genus RUG11142. Next base: position 2,303 of record CALWWH010000066.1, read on the forward strand.
ATATCAATGCTCATGCGGGCGAAGTCGTAGCATTCCTTGAGATTCTCGCCATCGCGGCCTATGCCCAGGGAGATGGTAGCCGGGACGCCGACTTCGTTGCGCACCTCACGGATGGTCTCGAGGATGGAGAACTTGTCCTCCTTGAGCTTCGGAAGGTCCCGCTCCTCCATGAGCATGAGAAAACGGTCGCGCTCCAGTTTGCGCAACAGACAGGGCACCAGGGCGGTCCAGGCGGTGACTTTTTTGTCGATCTCGGCGGCAATGCCGCTCACGGCGCTGTCGGAGAGGTTGTTGGTCAGCTCCTCATAGTTGTCGATGAGGACAATGGCCGCCACGGGGCGGGAGGCATAGTACTCATCACGGGTGTTCAAAAGGCCTGTCAGCTCCACCCAATAGATGGTCGCCAACTGGCGCTGTTCGCCCTCTGCCTCGACGAGGTTGCCGTAGACCCGGTAGCGTTTGCCGCCCACCAGAAACTCGCGGCTGTAGCGGGTCTCACCGTTTAGGACCCAGTCAAGGTCAAATCCGGGGAAGACCTCCGTCAGGCAGATATCGTACAGCTGCTGCTCGCCGCCGGTCAGGGATAAAAAGCGGTCGTTGCCCCAGACCAGTTCGCAGGTATCTGTTCGCAGAATCGCCATGGGCAGGGGCATGTGCCGCACATCGGCGGTAGCTGCGCTGATGCTGGCTGCCTGCTCCTCGATAAAGGCCATAATGGCATTCCTGCGCCGGCGCAGAGTCAGCAGGGTGATGACCAGCATGACCGTCAGGATTATCCCCTGGCCCAGGGCCAGCCAATACTGCCCCAGCAGTACCGACGCCAGACAAAACAGGACCAGAAGGATGAAATACATCCACGCGCGCGGCACCAGCACCCGCGTAAGCTGCTTATTCATACCCGACACCTCCAAATTCGTAGCCGGATGTGGATACACGTACTGATTCAAACATTATAGCATACATTTATCATTTCATCAAGCACAATAAAAGAAAGCAGGAAGCACAATAAAAGAAAGCAGGGAACGGCATACAGGCCGTTCCCTGCAAAAGGACTGACTGCGGTTTATTTTTTCCCCTTGAACAAGGTCCCGATCCGGCCGCCCTCGGCGAGGAAATAGAGATTGTCCGGGTGGGCGCCGTTGGTGATGACCATATCGGTACCGGCCTGGGTTGCCAGCCTGGCCGCCTGAAACTTGGTGACCATGCCGCCGGTGCCGAAGGCGCTGCCAGCGCCGCCGGCCAGGGCCCAGACCTCGTCGGTGAGATCTTCAATGACCGGAATCAGCCGGGCGTCGGGGTCTTGATGGGGGTCGCGGTCAAAGACGCCGTCGATATCCGACAGCAGCACCAGCAGATCCGCCCCCAGCAGAGTGGCCACGACGGCGGAGAGCGTATCATTGTCGCCGAAGACCTTGTGCTCGGACTCAATCTCCTCGAAGCAGACAGAGTCATTTTCGTTGACAATGGGGATGACCCCCAGCTCCAGCAGAGACTCAAAAGTTCGCTCCAAATTGGTGCGGCTGATCTCGTCATCGACATCGGCCCGGGAGAGCAGAATCTGCGCCACGTTGACGCCGTATTCAGAGAAAAACTTATCATAGATGTGCATCAGCTCCAGCTGACCCACAGCCGCCGCAGCCTGCTTGAGGGACAGCTCTGTGGGGCGCTGGCGCATCCCCAGCTTGCTCGCGCCCACGCCGATGGCGCCGGAGGAGACCAGGACGACCTGATGACCCTGGTTGCGGATATCGGAGAGCACTCGGGAAAGGTGATCCATGTTGCGGAAATTCAACCCGCCGGAGCGGTGCGCCAAGGTCGAAGTTCCCACCTTGACAACGATTCGTTTAGCCATTATATGTTTTTTCATTCCTTTTCTACCACTTATCCGCGAAAAAAAATCAAAATATGTGGTAGTTTGATATTGAAATTTTCCGTCTAATATCATAGAATAGATTTACCGGAAAGGCAAGAGGGTCTTTCGAAAAAATTTGACGGTTTTTTCACCGGTTACTTCCGCCAAAGGGAGGCATTTTTTATGCTCAATATCGTCCTGGTGGAACCGGAGATCCCACAGAACTGCGGCAACATCGCCCGCACCTGCGCCGCCACCGGCAGCGTTCTGCATCTCATCCGCCCCCTGGGCTTTGACATCTCTGACAAGGCTGTCAAGCGCGCGGGGCTGGATTATTGGCATCTGGTGGATGTGCGCGACTACGACTCGCTGGAGCAGTTCTGGCAGCTCACGCAGCCGGAGAACTTCTACCTCCTGTCTACCAAGGCGCCCCGCTCCTATACAGAGGTCAGCTACCTCGACGGCAGCTGGCTCTTCTTCGGTGCGGAGACCCGCGGTCTGCCGGAGCCGCTGCTGTATGCGCACCCGAACCGTTGCCTGCGCATTCCCATTCGTGCCGAGGCACGCAGTCTCAACCTTGCCAACTCCGTCGCGATCGTTACCTTTGAGGCGCTGCGGCAGCAGAATTTCCCACACCTGTCCTGCGCCGGAAAAATGGCATACCCCTAACCCCCACATCTTAATGACTCTGCCCCCGCTTATTTGAAAGGAGAAACACAACCATGAACAGGAAGTACCGCAGAGCTGTCATTGCAGCCAACTGGAAAATGAACAAAACCCCTTCGGAAACCCGAGATTTCTGCACTGCCCTGCGCAGCATGCTGCCCCGCAGCCGCTGGTGCGACATCATCCTCTGCATGCCTGCCATCGACATCCCCTCCGGTATGCGTGTGCTGAAGGATACCCGCGTTGCCATCGGCGCTGAAAACATCCACGAGAAGGCCTCCGGCGCGCTCACCGGTGAGATCGCCGGTAATATGCTGGCCGACGCCGGCGTCAAGTACGTCATTGTTGGTCACTCCGAGCGCCGCGAGATGGGCGAGTCCGACACCCGCGTTGCTGCAAAGCTGCGCGCAGTCCTGGATAACGGCATGAACCCCATCCTCTGCGTCGGCGAGTCTCTGGAGCAGCGCGAGCTGGGTGTCACCGAGGAGTGGATCGCCATGCAGCTGAAGATTGCCCTGAGCGTTGTCAAGCCGGAGGAGCTTAAGAAGGTCGTCATCGCCTACGAGCCCATCTGGGCCATCGGCACCGGCAAGACCGCGACTCCCGAGCAGGCCCAGGAGGTCTGTGAGTTCGTCCGCAGCGTTGTCCGCAAGCTCTACGGTGCCCGTCCTGCCCGCAGCGTGCCGGTCCTGTACGGCGGCTCCATGAATGAGAAGAATGCCTTTGATCTGCTGGCCAAGCCGGATATCGACGGCGGCCTGATCGGCGGCGCCTCCCTGGACCCGGAGAAGTTTATGCAGATCGTGCATGCTGCCAACCAGAACAACGACTGATTTCTAGGCTTTCACTTGCGTGTTAGGTAGAATCACCTGCCTTGCATATAAAATCAAACTTTATTCTAACAGAAGGGAAGTTTTCACCATGAAAGATTTTCTCGCGATCGTTGACGTCCATGCCCGTCAGATCATCGACTCCCGCGGCAACCCCACCGTCGAGGCCGAGGTCACTCTCGACAACGGCGTGATGGGCCGCGCGGCGGTCCCCTCCGGCGCTTCCACTGGTATGTTCGAGGCCTGTGAGCTCCGCGACGGCGGCGATGCCTATATGGGCAAGGCGGTCACCAAGGCCGTTGAGAACGTCAACTCTGAGATCGCTGATGAGCTGATCGGCATGAACGCCCTGGATCAGGTTGCCATCGACCACGCCATGATCGCGCTCGACGGCACCCCCAACAAGTCCCGCCTGGGCGCCAACGCCATCCTGGCCGTCTCTCTGGCCAACGCTCGTGCCTGCGCCGAGTCCCTGGGCCTGCCTCTGTATCGCTATATCGGCGGCGTGAACGCCAAGACCCTGCCTGTCCCCATGATGAACATCATCAACGGCGGCGCCCATGCGTCCAACAACGTGGATATCCAGGAGTTCATGATCATGCCTGTGGGCGCTCCCACCTTTACCGAGGGCCTGCGTTGGTGCTGCGAGGTCTTCCACACCCTGAAGAAGGTCCTCAAGGAGAACGGCACGCCTGCTCCCGGCGTCGGCGACGAGGGCGGCTACGCTCCCAACCTCAAGAAGGATGAGGACGCTCTGGCTGTCATCGTCCAGGCTATTGAGGCTGCCGGCTACAAGCCCGGCGAGGACTTCAAGATTGCCATGGACGTGGCTTCCTCCGAGTGGTTCCAGGAGGACGGCACCTACTTCCTGCCCAAGGCAAAGAAAACCATGACTGCTCAGCAGCTGGTCAACCGCTGGAAGGGCTACTGCGACAAGTACCCCATCATCTCCATCGAGGACGGCGTTGCCGCGGAAGACTGGGAGGGCTGGAAGCTCCTCACCAAGGCGCTGGGCAACCGCGTCCAGCTGGTCGGCGACGACCTGTTTGTCACCAATGTTGAGCGCCTGAGCAAGGGCATCGAGCTGGGCGTTGCCAACTCCATCCTGATCAAGGTCAACCAGATCGGCTCCCTGACCGAGACGCTGGATGCCATCGAGATGGCCAACCGCGCTGGCTACACCGCCATTATCTCTCACCGCTCCGGCGAGACGGAGGACACCACCATCGCTGACCTGGCCGTTGCCCTGAACGCTGGCCAGATCAAGACCGGTGCTCCCAGCCGTACCGACCGTGTTGCGAAGTACAACCAGCTCATCCGCATCGAGGAGGAGCTGGAGGATCAGGCCAAGTACCTGGGCCACAAGGCTTTCTTCAACATCAACAAGTAATCTGATTTCTGCAAGGCGCGCAGCAACTGCTGTGTGCCTTGCTTTTTACTCCCGTGCCAAATCCGGCGCGCTTTGGCAATCGCAGCACAAAAAGCCGCCGCACTGCAAGTTGTACAGTGCGGCGGCTGTGATATTGCATAGGGCGGCTCAGCCCTCCATGATGGGGCCGCGGCCAGTGATGCCTTTGGTTTTCCACTTGCCGCGCTTGTAGATGATGGCGGTGATGAACGCGCCGAGAACCCAGACAGCCAGCAGGGAGATGAAAATCACATCGGGAACCCCGGGGAAGAGATAAGCCAGGCCGTAAGCCAGAGGCAGACGGATAACGACAGTGGTAATCAGGCTGACCCACATGGGACTCATGGTATCGCCTGCACCGCGCATGGCCCCGGAGAGAACCTGAGTGACGGCCATGAACAGGTAGCCGCAGGCCAGCAGACGGATCATACTGGAGGAATAGTCGATGACCTCCGGCGTGTTGGTAAAGAGCCTCATCAGTGCACGGCCGAAGATCAATATGCCGGCGACCATGACGACGGTGACAGCCAAAGTGACAAATATGCCCTGCTTGGCGCCCTTCTCGACGCGTTCAATCTGACCGGCGCCGATGTTCTGTCCCACGTAGGTGGTGAGGGCCATACCGAAGCTGAAGATGGGCATCATGGCGAAACCATCGATGCGCATGACGATGACGTTGCAGGCGATGACCATCTCGCCGAAACTGTTGGTCAGGGACTGGACGGCGATCATCGCCAGGGAGAAGATGGCCTGGGTGATGCCGGAGGGCAGCCCCAGACGGATGACGCTCGTCATATACTGCTTGTGGGGGGCCAGATACTTGAGCTTCATATCGAACTCGTTGGTCATAGCCTTGAGCCGGAAAAAGCAGAGCACCGCAGAGACAAACTGCGCGATGATGGTGGCCAGAGCCACGCCAGGGACGCCAAGACCCAGACCGGCGACAAACCAGACGTCCAGGACAATGTTCAGCAGGCAGGCCACCAGCAGGTACAGCAGAGAGGAGAAAGAGTCGCCCATACCGCGGAGCATGCCGGAGAAGATGTTGTAATAGTTGGAACCGGCGATGCCGATGAAGAAGATGTTCAGATACCCCTCACACCAGTCGATGATGGAGGCCGGCGTATCCAGCAGTTCCAGCAGAGGCCGGGAGATCAGCGGGCCGACAATCATGATAAAGACGGCGGAGATGGCAGTCAGGGTGATGCAGTTGCCAATGGAGGCGGACAGCCCTTCCCGATCTTTGGCGCCGAAGTACTGACTAACCATGATACCGGCGCCCGTGGCAATGCCCATAAAGAGTACCAGCAGAAGGTTGAAAATAGGCATGGCGCTGCCGACGGCAGCCAACGCGTTGTCGCCCACATACTTGCCGACCACGATGGAGTCCACGGTGTTGTACAGCTGCTGGACGATGTTGCCGATGAGCATTGGAATAGCAAATTGCAGGATATTCTTCCAAGGAGTTCCAACAGTCATGTCGCGGGCCGCAAACAGGTTGCTGATTTTGCTCAAAACGAACCGACCTCTTTCTTATTCAAAATTTGAGCCCATCTCGATTTTCAGCGGGATGGGCGGTCTTGATCACAGGAAGAATAGCATAATTTCAAAGGTGAATCAACAAAAAAATAAAAATAGGAGCGTATTTTGAAGCAATTTGGATGATTGCATAAAAACCCGCAGCCTGTGTCCCTGAAAAGCGCACAGACTGCGGGCTTTTGTGTGTTACTGTTTCATATTCTCCACGAAGTCCTTGGGATCGAGGACGGGGATGCCGTCGTACTGGGCCATGAAGCCGGGGATCTCGGCCCCGCGCTGGACGATGACTTCCATGACGTGGGGGCCAAAGCTGTTGATCTCCAGGTGATGGTCCAGCACGCCCTGGGGCCGCAGACGGGCCTGGTTGATCTGCTCGGGGCTGTACTGCACCCGGATTTCCCCGTCCACAATCTCCAGCGTGCCCGCCATGCCGCAGATCGGGCACTCGACGGTCGTGCCGCCCTTGAGGGTGACCAGATCGTTGTGGCACAGGGGACAGTGGCCCTGGCTTTTGCCCATCCAGGGCACCTCGTAGCGGTTTTGCCCGATGGCCTTGGCCACGTGCTCGCCCATGGCGGTCAGATCGGCGGTCAGGGCCGGGTCAAAGAAGGGCTTGACCCGGTCGCCCATGTCGTAGACGTTGATCTGATCCACGGGCGTCATCTGCATGGAGAAGCCGAACAGGTGCATATTGGGCAGGCCCATGCTGGTCCAGTTCTCGGTGCGCGCGCCGCCCACGGAGATGTAGCCCAGAAAACGGTCCTTGAATAGGCGCGGGTCCAGCAGCTCCTCGCCGCTCTTGCCCGCGGCGATGCGCTGGGCCTGGACGTCCTCCATCTGGGCCCGGTCATGGGAGGGGCCCATGCGGTCGACCAGGTTCTTAAACTGCCCCGTGGGGCCGAGGACATAGACCGGCGCGGCGAGGATGATGCCGTCGGCCTCTAAAATGGCGTTCTCCACGAAGGCAAAGTCGTCTTTGATTACGCAGCGGGAGGGGCCGCCCTTTTCGCGGCGCTTGTCGCAGGCCCCGCAGCCGGTGCAGTGGGTGATTTTTAGGTGCATGGTGTTGAGGAACATAACCTCAGCCCCCGCAGCCTGGGCGCCCAAAAGCGCCTGCTTGACGCAGATGTCGCAGTTTTGATCCTTGCGGCCGAAGGATAATCCTAATACTTTCATGGGGGGTGACCTCCTAGTGTTTTTTGTGATTATAGCATATTTGCCTTCAGAGCGTCAATGGGCGCCTGGAAGGGAGGAAGAACAGAATCAAAATTTGACTTTCGGTGCAAAATGCGCTATGCTGTTGCCCAGGAGGGATGATGATGGCGCGATTGGAGATGCCAACGTCCATTTGGATGCTGGTGCAGGAGCTGGAAAAGGCTGGGTATGAGACCTGGGCGGTGGGTGGCTGTGTCCGCGATGGCTTGCTGGGACAGCTGCCCCATGACTGGGATCTGACCACAGCGGCTCGGCCGGAGACAATGCTGGCGCTGCTGCCGCAGGCGATTCCAACGGGCCTTGCCCACGGGACGGTGACGGTGCCCACGCAGGCCGGGCCCATCGAGGTGACGACCTTTCGCGCCGAGACCGGTTACGCGGACCATCGGCGGCCAGATGCGGTAGAGTTTTTGACCCAAATTGAAGGCGACCTCGCCCGGCGGGACTTTACGGTCAATGCCATGGCCTGGCATCCGGGCCGCGGCCTGCGCGATCCCTTTGACGGACAGGGGGACTTGCAGCGCAGGGTCCTGCGCTGCGTTGGCGACCCGGACTGCCGCTTCCGGGAGGATGCCCTGCGAATGCTGCGGGCCGTGCGCTTTGCAGCGCGGCTGGGGTTTGAGATCGAGCCCCGGACGGCGGCTGCCCTGGACAGGCACAGCCATGAGGTGGGCTATGTAGCCCACGAGCGGATCTTTGCGGAATTGGGCGGGATTCTGGGGGCTGGTGGCGCAGGGCTGGCCCAGGGCTACCCGGAACTGCTGCGGACTGCGTGCCAAAGGCTGCCGCTGCCCGCCTCCCGCCACGCCATGCGCACCTGGCGCAGTCAGCTGGGCGATGAGAATGCAGCCCAGCTGCTGCGGTGGTGCAGCGTATATGGACAACAGGACACCCAAAAGGCGGCGGCGCTCCTAGAGCAGCTCCAAAAAGAACAGACCCAGATCAAGCCGGACATTGACGGCCAGGCGCTGATGGCTCTGGGAATTCCCCCCGGCCCGGAAATGGGGCAGGTGTTCTGCAAGCTTCGCGCCGCCATTGAAGCCGGTGCGGTCGAAAACCGGCGGGAGCAGCTGATTGCCTGGCTGCGGCGTCCGTGAGATAGGAACAAAACGAGAGGACTTGCTCTGGCAAGTCCTCTCGTTTGAACTGTCGCCCTGTGTTTGCGCTGCACACCGCGCCGAGCAAAACGCGGGATGCAGGCAACACAAAAAAGGAGACAATGAATATTGAAGGGGCGTTAGAAGGTGACCTTCATGGGGCGCTTGCGCATCATGGCGAACATGTCGGGCGCATGCTTCTCATGCAGCGCCTGCAAGGCAGTGTCGGCGTCGTTCTTCGCCTGGCTGACCTTGTCGAAGTACATGGTCGCACGGGTGTCGGTCTTGAAAGCGGGCCAGTTAGCCAGGCCCTCACCGTTGGGGCTGCCGGTATGGGCAAAGGCCATGTAGGCGCCGAAGTAGGCGTTCTCCAGGTCATCGCAGCCCTCGCCGTTGCAGATGGCGACCAGGTTGGCGTTGTGGAAAGCAAAGGGGATATCCGCGCAGTGCCATGCTGGAGTGCCGCCGTTGTAGGGGAAGTCGTAGGTAAACAGATAGCAGAAGGTATCGGCAGTGCAGTCCTCGGCGCGCTTTTGCACGAAGTCCAGAACGCCGGCGCGGTTGGCCATGCAGGCCAGGACCAGCTCGTTCTTGTCGGGGAAGACCTTCTTGAACTGCGCAATCATCTCGTCGGTGGCCTCACCAAACTGCTCCGCCAGGATCTCATGCCGCTTCTCGACGGGGACCTCGTCCTTGTAGGGGACGTTGTTCATCATGGCGCCCATCTCGGCGATGACGGTGCCGACCATCAGCGGGACGGTCTTGGCGTGCTCGGTGTAGCCGACCTCCCAGGGGCTGCCCACATACCAGTCGTTCTTGACCGGGGCCCAGCCGCCCATGGGGCCTGCCAGACCCAGCTCCGTCAGCTTCGGAGAGATGGCGTGATCAGCCTTGACCAGCTCGTCATAGGAGACCGTTTGCAGGATCTCGACGCCAGTGCCGCCCAGCTGCTTGATGAGCATCTCGGCGATCTCGCGGTCATGGCGGACGGACTCGCGATAGCGGCCGGCGCCGCCGGACATCATGATGCCCTTATGGAACAGGCCGTCTGCTGCGGGCGTTTGCAGCAGGGACAGAACCTTGCCGCCGCCGCCGGACTGACCGAAGATGGTGACGTTGTCAGGGTCGCCGCCGAAGCCGGCGATGTTGTCGCGGATCCACTCCAGCGCGCAGACGATATCCGCCTGACCGGCGTTGCCGGAGTTTTTAAACTCCTCGCCGAAGGAGGACAGGTCAAAGTAGCCCAGGATGTTCAGGCGGTGGTTGATGGTGACAACAACCACGTCGCCGTACTCGGCCATGTTTGCGCCGTCATAGGCGACCATCTCAATCGAGGAACCGGCCGCATAGCCGCCGCCGTGCAGCCAGACCATGACGGGCTTTTTGCCCTCCAGGGACTTGGACCAGACGTTCAGACTCAGGCAGTCCTCGTTCTCGACCCAGAAACGGTGGGGGATCATGAGGTCCATGTTGGGAGAGTTGGGGCTCATCAGCGGAGCGACGTAGCCGTAGCTGGAAGCTTCGACCACACCCTCCCAGGGAGCGACAGGCTCAGGCGGCATAAACCGCTTGGCGGTGGCGTACTTAACGCCGTAGAAGCAATTCATCCCGTCGAGCTGGAAGCCGCGCAGCGTGCCGGCCTTGGTCTGGACGAGAACTTTGTCGTTAAACTGTCTCATGGTAGATGACCCCTTTCAAATTGTCATAATACCGGTGCTGCGGCAGGACATAGCGCCACAGCAAAGCACCTTACTGTTAGAATACCTGAATCATGAGGCAAAGTCAAGGCAGTGATGCGACATTTTGACTATAGCTCACCGTTAAATTGGGACATCTGGCCCTGTGCGAGGTGCACAAAAACCGGGGAAAAATGTAGTAAAAACGAGCAATGCATTTTTGGCCATTTTCTTTTATAATGTAGCCGAAGAACCATTAGAAAAGGAGCGTGAACCTATGGGGATCCGAAGCTGTGCCCTGGCCTGCCAAGCTTTCGCGGCGCTGCGGGCTGCCTACACCGACCGGGATGCTGCCGCGCGCCGTTGGAGGGCGGAGGGAAAGAAAGTCGTGGCCAAGCTGGGCTGCGATGTGCCTGATGAGCTGCTGCTGGCGGCGGATTTGATGCCGCTGCAAGTCTACGCCGATCCGGCCAAGCCCTTGACCCAGACCGATACCTATCTGGAGTTTGCCTTTGACCCGGTGGTGCGGGCGCAATTTGAGCGCATCATCGATGGAACCTATGCCGGGCTGGCCGATTTTCTGGCCGTGTCCAACTCCACAGACGTGATCATCCGCACCTACCTCTATCTGCGCCAGCTGCACCGGGTGGAGCCGGAGCGCCAGATGCCGCAGATCGCTTTCATCGACTGGCTCTTTACCCGAAACCGCCTGCATCAGGTGCGCAATGAGCACACATTGCAGCTTTTCCGGGAGCAGGTGGAGCAGTGGAGCGGCAAGCCGGTCACCGACGAGGCCATCGAGGCTGCCGCCGCCCTGTGCAACGCCGGCCGCGCCGCGCTGCGCCGCATCGGCGCCCTGCGCAAAGCGGCCAAGATCAGCGGTACAGAGGCCCTGGTCATCATCGGCGCAGCGGGGTTTATGGACCGCAAAGAGCACACGGATCTATGCAATGCCGTGGCAGACGCCGCTGAAACCTGGCCCGTCATCGCCGGCCCGAAGGTCTTCGTTACCGGCAGCAACCAGGAGGATCTGGGCCTGTATGAGCGCATCGAATCCGCCGGCGCCGTGGTGGTGAGCGAGGACTTTGACTGGGGCGACCGCTATTACGACCGGGACTACGACCTGAGTCTGCCGCCCATCCGGGCCATCGTTGACCGCTATATGCTGCGGGAGTTCAGCAGCAAGAAGGCCTTTGTCTCCCAGCGCGTGGCGGCGCTGGAGCGGGAAGTCGCCGCTGCGGGCGCGCAGGCGGTCGTGTTCTATAACCACATCTACGAAGAGGCCGCCAGCTGGGACTACCCCTCCCAGAAGCAGATGCTGGACGCCAAGGGGATTCCCAGCGCCAACTTCTGCAAGATGCAGTGGCCCATCGGCAAAAATGCAGGCCTGGACGAGGCCATCAACGCCTTTATCACAGGGCTGAAGGGAGGCTTTTGAGATGGATGCCAAGCGTAATGACCGCCCTCGTGCTGTAAAGAAGCTACAGGCAACCGCCGCTGCGTCGGCCTATCAGAAAGAGTGGTTCAAGGGACTGCGGGCACGGGTCGAGGCCGGGGAGGACTTCGCTTACCTCAACGCCGACGTGCCCATGGAGATTCTCCGGGCGATGGATATCCCCTTTGTGGTCAATCAGTGGTGGGCCGCCATCTGCGGGGCCAAGCAGATGACCCCGCGCTACTATGAACTGCTGCGGCAGGCGGGCTACCGTGATGACCTGTGCTCCTACTGCGCCACTGCCTTTGCCGAGAGCCTCGACCCCAATGACAAGGTGGACGGCCCCTGGGGCGGCCTGCCTGACCCCACGCTGGCCATCACCCGCCTGACCTGTGACTGCCAGAGCAAGATCTTCGAGCTCTTTGCCCAGCGCCACGGCGCGGCGTTCTACGCCATGGAGAACACCATTCCCAGAAAAACGCCGGATAAGTGGTGGGAACTGGCTCCGGACCGGTGGGAAGAGCTCTACGATACGGACCGCCTGGACGTTGCCGTCGAGGAGCTGAAGGAGCTCATCCGCTTCCTGGAGATGAAGACGGGAAAAATGTTCGACATCAACCGCCTGGCAAAGGTGATGCATCTGATCAACCAGCAGGAGGGCTGGTACCGCAAGACCCGCGATCTGATCGCAGCGTGCGGCAAAGCGCCGGTCACGGTGGTCGACACCATCAATGCGGTCATGCAGGCCCAGTGGCAGCGCGGCACCGAGTGGGCTGTGGGCCATGCCCAGGGCCTGTATGAGGAGATCAAGGCCCTGGCTGACAGGGGCGAGGCTGCCGTCCCCAATGAGAAATACCGTCTGATGTGGCTGGGCCGGGGCTTGTGGCACGATTTCAGCTTCTATCAGAACTTTGAGAAAAAGTATGGCGCAGTCTTTATGTGGAGCATGTACCTGGCCATGGGCGCGGATGCCTACATCCGCAACCACGTCGAGGAAGATCCGCTGCGGGCTCTGGCTGCGCGCTACATCGGCATGGAGGACTTCCTCCACCTGCCCCCCTGGAACAGCCAGTGGTTTCTCCACGAGGCAAAGCACAACCGCATCGACGGCGTTGTGTATAT
>CALWWH010000067.1 GCA_944385195.1 uncultured Oscillospiraceae bacterium
CCCTTGACAAGGGAAATTTTGAGCAGGGAGGATAAAATCCGCCCCCCGATCTGACCATCGGGGGGCGGTTGCAGATTAAAGTTCATCCACCAGCGCCAGCAGCGCCGAAAGCAGCTGCGCCTCGGGGACCTTTTTGACGATCTCCCCTTTGCGGAAGAGCACACCCTCGCCGATCCCGCCGGCGATGCCCACGTCGGCCTCCCGGGCCTCGCCGGGACCGTTGACGACACAGCCCATGACCGCCACGGTGATGGGCTTTTTGCAGTCCTTGAGCGCCGCTTAGACCTGCTGCGCCAAGGAGATCAGGTCGATCTGCGTGCGCCCGCAGGTGGGGCAGGAGACAAAGTTGACGCCGTCCCGCCGCAGGCCGGCGGCCTGCAAAATCTCCTTGGCCGCAACCACCTCCCGCACCGGGTCGGCGGTCAGGCTGACGCGGATGGTGTCGCCGATGCCGTCGCAGAGCAGCGCACCGATGCCCATGGCGGACTTGATGATGCCCATGTGCTCGGTGCCGGTCTCCGTGACGCCCAGATGGAGCGGGTAGTCAACTTCCTTGGCCAGCAGGCGGTAGGCTGCGATGGTCAGCCGGACGCTGCTGGATTTGATGCTCACGCAGATGTCGGAGAAGTTTGCCTGCTCCAGGAGCTCTGTGTGGCCCAGCGCGCTCTCCACCAGCGCCTCCGGGCAGGGGTGGCCGTATTTTTCCAACAAGGGCTTTCCCAGGGAACCGGCGTTGACGCCCACGCGGATGGGAATGCCGTGCGCTTTGCAGCAATCGGCTACGGCGCGGACCTTGCCCGCGTCGCCGATATTCCCCGGGTTGATGCGGATCTTTTTGGCGCCGCCCTCGGCTGCTAGAATCGCCAGGTTCCAGTCGAAGTGAATGTCCGCCACCAGCGGCAGAGGGGAGCGGGCCGCGATCTGGGCAAAGCCCTTGGCGGCCTCGGCATTGGGGACGGCCAGGCGCACAATCTCGCACCCTGCCTCCGCCAGACGCCGGATCTGAGCCAGAGAGCCCTCAACGTCGGTGGTTTTGGTGTTGAGCATGGACTGGATGCTCACCGGGGCGCCGCCGCCCACGAGCACGCTGCCCACGCGGATCTGCTTGGTCATTTCTCTCGTCTCTCTTTCTCACAAGTGTGACGGCCCGGGCCTTTGTCATTGCAGCAGCATAAATACGTCCTTGAAGATCAGCACCGCGCTCAGGCCCAGCAGCAAAATCATGCCCACCGCATGAACGTAGCCCTCATACTTCGGGTTGATTTTCCGGCGGAGGATGAGTTCAATGATGCCGGTCAGGATCACCGCCACCACACGGCCGCCGTCCAGGGCCGGGATGGGCAGCAGGTTCATGAAGGCCAGGTTTACCGCGAGAAATGCGCCGATATAGAGCACGTTCAGCAAGCCCTCGGAGGTGGACTCGGCGGCGTTGCCGGTCTCAGAAATCAGGGCCACGATGCCGACAGGGCTGCTCATGTCCTTGAGGCCCATCGCGCCGGTGACCAGGTCGACGAGGCCCAGGCGCACGATCCGCCCGAAGTTTAGGGCGCTGTTCCAGGCATATTTTACTGTCTGCCAGGGAGAGTTTTCCACCGTGCCGAAGTACAGGCCGTACATCTGCTGCTCCACACCGTCCACCACGAAGGTCTGCGGCTCCATCTTGAAGTCCTTCAGCTCGACGCGCTGGCCGTCCCGGCGGACGACCACGTCGTAGAAGGAATCCTTTCCCCGCCGGAGCAGCATGGTCAGGTCGCCGTTGACGTAGATGTTCTCGCCGTCGATGGAGAGAATCTCGTCGCCGACTTGCAGGCCCTGCTCGCCCTCGAGGGTACAGCCGTCCATGAAGTCCACGATCTGGCTGGTGACGAAGGCCTGCGAGGGAGCGTAGAGAATGAGCAGAATGAGCAGCCCCACGAGAAAGTTCATCGCCGCGCCGGCCACCAGGATGATTGCCCGCTGCCAGGCTGGCTTTGAGGTGAAAGCCCGGGGGTCTTGGCTGCTCTCGTCCTCGCCCTCCATGGCGCGGTAGCCGCCGATGGGGATGCAGCGCAGAGAGTAGGTGGTTTCGCCGACGGTCTTTTGCCAGATCGCCGGGCCCATGCACATGGAAAACTCGTTGACCCGCACACCGAAGAGCTTTGCCGTCAAAAAGTGACCCAGCTCGTGGACAAAGATCAACACGCCAAAAATGAGTATTGCAAGGATGATATATAACAATGCTTTGCCTCCTAAAGTGAATGTAAAAATGGATTGCTATGCCGGGGCGGCGGGCCGCAGCCTGGCGCAGTTTTACAGCCGCTCGAGCACAAAGGCGCGGGCAGCCTCGTCGGCGGCCAATATGTCGTCCAGGGTCTGCGCCGGACCATGGCCCAGGGCCTCGACGGCCTGCCCGACCAGGCGGGGGATGTCGTAAAAGCCGATGCCGTCCCGAAGATAGGCCTCCACGGCGATTTCGTTGGAGGCATTCATGACGGCGCACGCTGTTCCGCCCATGGCAGCGCAGCGGATGGCCAGCGGCAGACAGGGGAAGGTTTCCTCGTCCGGGGCCTCGAAGCTCAGCGGGCCACAGCTGAGCAGATCCAGCGCCGGAGCGGGGCAAGGGGCCCGGTCGGGCCAGGTGAGGGCGTATTCGATGGGAATGCGCATATCCGGGACGCCCAGCTGCGCCAGGACTGCCCCGTCCACGAACTCTACCAGAGAGTGGACGATACTCTGGCGGTGGATGACGATGGAGATCTGCCCCGGGTCGACGGCGTAGAGGTGCATGGCTTCGATGAACTCCAGGCCCTTGTTCATCATGGTGGCAGAGTCGATGGTGATTTTCCGGCCCATGTTCCAGTTGGGGTGTTTGAGGGCTTGGCTTGCCTTTACGCCCAGTAACTCAGCCCGTTTTCTGCCAAAGAAGGGCCCTCCGGAGGCGGTGAGAATCAGGCGCTTGACCTGGGATCTGTCCCGGCAGCCCTGCAAGCACTGGAAGATGGCCGAATGCTCGGAATCCACCGGCACCAGCTGGGCACCGTGCCTCTTCGCGGCGGCCATGACCAGGTCGCCGGCGCAGACCAGAGTCTCCTTGTTGGCCAGGGCAATCCGCCGCCCCCTCTCGATGGCGGCAAGGGTCGGGCGCAGTCCTGCTGCGCCCATCAAGGCACAGAGCACGGTGTCGCAGTCCATACAGGCCGCCTCCAGGAGGCCCTCTGGGCCGGAGGCGACGCGGATATCGGTGTCCGCCAGGCGGACCCTCAGGTCTGCGGCTGCGGCCTTGTCGGCCATAACCGCCAGCTGGGGATGAAATTGGCGGCACTGCTGCTCCATGCGCAGGACGCTGCGGTTGGCTGCCAGGGCGGCAACGCGGACTTCGGGCAGCGTTTGCAGCACACTCAGCGCCTGCTGCCCGATGGAGCCGGTGCTGCCGAGAATTGAGATTGTCTGTGTCATAGTATGCCTCACTGCGCAGGGAAATTACGCCACCAGCGGCAGAAACAGCAGGAGCAGCTCACAGACCGGGGCGCAGAAATACATGCTGTCAAAGCGGTCCAGCACCCCACCGTGGCCGGGCAGGAGTTTGCCGAAATCTTTGATATGCTTCTCCCGCTTGAGGCAGGAGAAGAACAGGTCGCCGATGACGCTGACCACCGCGCCGCAGAGCGCGGCGGCCACGGCGGAGAGATAGCTGACCTCTTTATGGAAGGCAAACTGAAGGATGAGTCCGTAGAGGACCATGAAGATGACGGCGCCGGCAAAGCCCCCGATCATGCCCTCCACGGTCTTTTTGGGGCTGATGACGGGGGCCAGCTTGTGCTTGCCGAAGGCCATGCCTGCGAAGAGGGCAAACCCGTCGGCCACAAAGGCCACCAGGATGGGGACCACCACCAGGAAGCGGCCATTGTCCTGCACCACCAGGCGCACAATCGCCGAGAGGAAATAGGGGGAGATCAGGCCGCCGAAGAGACAGGCGGTCATGGCCTCGAAGGACAGCTCCATTTTTGATGCCAGCAGCTCTGCTGCCAGGATGAGAAAGAAAATCACAGCCGCCGCCATGGCAGGCAGCGCCGGGCTGCCCGCCCAACACCAGAAGGGCACCAGGGCCGCCATGATGCCGGTCTCAGCGACGATGCGCTTTTTTTCGATCAGGTGCGTGGCGAAGGTGAGCTCATAGGCCGCGATGGCGCACAGCAGAGCCACCATGACAGCGGTCACGATGGTGGGCAAAAACAAAATGATGACAGCCACCAAGGGGACGCCAATGGCGGCGACGAAAAGGCGAGATTTCATTTGACACCTCCGAAGCGCCGGCTGCGGCCGTTGTAGGCTGCGATGGCGCGATCCAGCTCCGCCGGGGTAAAGTCCGGCCAGAGCACATCTGTGAAATAGTATTCCGCATAGGCGGACTGCCAGAGCAGGAAATTGGAGGTCCGAAGCTCCCCACTGGGGCGGATGATGAGGTCCGGGTCGGGAATCCGGGCCGAGAAGAGCAGGTCTGAAAAAGCAGCCTCGTCCAGCGCCTGGGGATCTGCTGCTCCGGCGGCGCATTTGGCTGCATAGGCCCGGGCGGCTCGCAGGATCTCGTCCCGCCCGCCGTAATTGAGACAGATGTTGACCTGTACGCCCTCGTAATTCTGAGACACTTCGGTTACCTGCTCGCACAGGGCGCGGAGCCTCGGACTCAGGGGCGTGAGGTCGCCAAAAAAGGCGATTTTAACGCGGTCCTTGGCCATCTTTTGAAGAGCCTCGACCAGGTATTTTTCCAGCAGGCCCATGATGGCGGCAATCTCCGTCTCGGAGCGCTTCCAGTTTTCGGTGGAGAAGGCGTAGACGGTGAGGTACTGCATGCCGATGTTTTTGCAGTAGGTGGCGATGGTGCGAAAGGTCTCTGCGCCTGCCGCGTGACCGGCTGTGCGGGGCAGACCCCGCTTCTGGGCCCAGCGGCCGTTGCCATCCATGATGATGGCCACGTGGGCGGGGACAGCCTGCGGGGTGGAGCTGCTGCGCTTAAAAAGTGCCATGAGCTGTGGGACCTCCGTTTCGTTTTGGGTCATTCGGCCGAGGCGGGCAGATTCGCGCTGCGCGCAGTTCCTGGCCTGCCGGCGGCACACACGAGGGCTGCTGCAAAGGCAGCAGCCCTCGTGTGCAAAATCAGATCGCCATGAGCTCCTTATCTTTGGCGGCGACCTGGTCGTCGATGGTTTTGATATACTTGTCGGTCATGTCCTGGATGGTCTTCTCCTGGTCCTTCAGATCATCCTCGGTGATCTCGCCCTTCTTTTGGGCTTTCCTGGCAGCCTCCACGGCGTCGCGGCGAATGTTGCGGATGGCAACCTTGGCGTCCTCGCCGTATTTTTTCACCTGTTTGGACAGATCTTTACGGCGCTCTTCCGTCAGCTGCGGGAAGGTCAGACGGATCATTTTGCCATCGTTCTGGGGGTTGATCCCCAGGTCGGAGGCCTGGATGGCCTTCTCAATGGCCTTGAGCAGGGTGCCGTCCCAGGGGGAGATGGTCAGAGTGCGGGCGTCGGGGGACGCGATGGTGGCGATCTGACCGATGGGCGTCTCGGCGCCGTAGTACTCGACGCTGATGCGGTCGAGGACGGCGGCGTTGGCACGGCCGGCGCGGACGGAATTAAACTGGGTCTTCAGGGCCTCAATGGTCTTGTCCATCTTTGCGGCCAGTTCGGGATTTTTGCTCATGATTAAAAAGCCTCCTTTATAGTGGTGCCAATGTCCTCGCCCATGACGACGCGGAAGATGTTCTGCGGATCCTCCAGCGCGAAGAGCGCCAGGGGCATGTGGTTATCCATGGCCAGGGAGATGGCGGTGATATCGGTTGCGTTGAGGTGCTGTGCCAGGACATCATCGTAGGTGATGGTGTCGTAACGCTTTGCGTTGGGGTTCTTGCGGGGGTCATCGTCGTAGACGCCGTCGATATTCTTTGCCAGCAGAACGGCGTCGGCGCCAATCTCGATGCCGCGGAGCACCGCGCCGGTGTCCGTGGAAAAATAGGGGTTGCCGGTGCCGCAGCCGAAGATGACCACCCGGCCCTTTTCCAGATGGGCCACCGCCTTGTTGCGGATGTAGGGCTCAGCAACGGTGGGCATACTCAGGGCGGTCTGCACCCGGGCGGGGCAGCCCTTCTGCTCCAGCGTGTCGGCCAGGCCCAGGGCGTTGATGACCGTGGCAAGCATGCCCATCTGGTCGGCTCGGGTGCGCTCCATATGGTCGCCGCCGTCTTTCAGCCCCCGCCAGATGTTGCCGCCGCCTACGACGACAGCCACCTGCACACCAGCGTCGACGCATTGCTTGATGACGTCACACACTGGGCCAATGATCGAAAAATCCAAACCTCGACCGGCCTCGCCGGCCAGCGCCTCGCCGCTGATCTTAACCAGCACACGCCGGTACTTGGGGGTATTCATGGAAATCATCCTTTCAGTAGGCGGCAGGTCCGCCCTGGATACTCCCCTATATTTTATAATATATTTCGCGTTCTGGGAAGAGGCAATTTCAAATTTTTCGTAAATTCCTCGGGTTTGATTGGAGGATGCCCATTTTTGGGGTCATTGAAACGTCGCCCGGCGGCCGCGGCCGCCGGGCGGTGTAATATCTGCATTTTCCCCTTGCGCCAATACCGCAAATGGTGTATAATTCTCTTTATCGCATGAACAACGGGCAAACTTGCCCGAGAAAGGACGGCAGACATGGCTGATGACATCCGCACCGGCGCAGCGCCGGTGGAGAGCCAGAATTTTATCCACAGCTTTATCGCTGAAGACATCGCACCCGGAGGACGCTTTGAAGGCCAGCAGGTCCACACCCGCTTCCCGCCGGAGCCCAACGGCTATCTGCACATCGGCCACTGCAAGGCTCTAATCATCGACTTCGGTTCCGCTGAGAAGTTTGGCGGCATTTGCAACCTGCGTATGGACGACACCAACCCCGCCAAAGAGGATACCGAGTTCGTCGACGCCATTCAGGAGGACATCCACTGGCTGGGCTTTGACTGGGGCGACCGCTTCTTCTACGGCTCGGATTACTTTGAGCAGACCTACGAGATTGCCAAGAACTTTATCAGAAAGGGGCTGGCCTACGTCTGTCAGCTGAGCGCGGAGGAGTTCCGCGCCAACCGCGGCGACATTGGCAAGCCCGCCACCAGCCCCTGGCGCGACCGCCCCGTTGAAGAGAGCTTGGATCTTTTTGAGCGGATGAAAAACGGCGAGTTCCCTGAGGGCAGCATGACCCTCCGGGCCAAGATCGACCTGGCCTCCGGCAACTTCAATATGCGCGACCCGGTCTTGTACCGCATCCGCTATATCGAGCACCACCGCCAGGGCACCAAATGGTGCATTTTCCCGATGTATGACTTCGCCCACCCCATCCAGGACGCGCTGGAGGGCATCACCCACAGCCTCTGCTCGCTGGAGTATGAGGACCATCGTCCGCTGTATGACTGGGTCGTGAACAACGCAGACCTGCCGGCCAAGCCCCGCCAGATTGAGTTTGCGCGCCTGGGCATCAACTACACCGTCATGAGCAAGCGCAAGCTCCGCCAGCTGGTGGAGGAGGGCCGCGTCGACGGCTGGGATGACCCCCGTATGCCCACGCTCTGCGGCCTGCGCCGCCGCGGCTATACCCCGCAGTCCATCCGCAATTTCTGCGAGCGCATCGGCGTGGCGAAAGCAGCCTCTACGGTCGAGTACAGCTTTCTGGAGCACTGCCTCCGCGAGGACCTCAACGAGAGCGCCCGCCGGGTTATGGCAGTCCTGCGCCCGGTGAAGCTGGTCATCACCAACTATCCTGAGGGGCAAAGAGAGGAGATCGAGGTCGAGAACAACCCCAACCGCCCCGAGGATGGCACCCGTATGCTGCCGTTCTCCCGGGAGCTGTGGATTGAGGCCGAGGACTTCTTGGAGGTTCCCGTGCCAAAGTATAAGCGCCTGTCCCCCGATGGACTCGAGTGCCGCCTCAAAGGCGCGTATCTGATCACTGCCACCGGCTGCAAGAAGGACGAGCAGGGCAACGTGGTCGAGATCTACGCCACCTACGATCCCGAGAGCAAGGGCGGCAACCCTGCCGATGGCCGCAAGGTTAAGGGCGCGACCATCCACTGGGTCGACGCCGCCACCGCCCAGGACGCCGAGGTGCGCCTCTACGACAACCTCTTCTCCGATCCGGAGCCCGATGCCGGCGATAAGAATTTCCTGGACTGCCTGAACCCCAACTCTCTGGAGATTCTTCAGGGCTGCAAGGTCGAGGCCTCTTTGGAGCATCCGGAGGTCACGGATCGCTTCCAGTTCCTGCGCCAGGGCTACTTCTGTGCCGACAGCCGCAACAGTAAGCCCGGACACCTGGTCTTCAACCGCGCCGTCAGCCTCAAGGAAGGCTTTAAGAAATAAACCACACCCAAAAGGGCCCCACCGCACGGCGGTGGGGCCCTTTTTGCGTTTTATTTGCACAGCTTCTTAAAGGTGATGGTGCTCATGGCCACGCGCATGATGTTCACAGCGCTCTTTTCTACCATGGCGCGGGTCGGCGTGATGGTCCTGCGGGCGACGCCCTTGGAGACCACGGGCGTACCGGCCTCAACGGCCTTCTGGATGCCCATGACCACGGCGGGGCCGCCGGGCTGAATCATGTCGTTGCCTGCCTGCATGGAGATGATCGGCGTGCTGATGCCGCCGCCCCAGTCGGTCATGACCAGACCGCCGAAGCCCCACTCGTCGCGGAGGATTGCGGTGCACAGGTCATAGTTGTCGGCGGAGGGGACGCCATTGATGTCGTTGTAGGAGGTCATCACGG
Organism: uncultured Oscillospiraceae bacterium; assembly: GCA_944385195.1. GTDB lineage: Bacteria > Bacillota > Clostridia > Oscillospirales > Oscillospiraceae > RUG11142. The sequence goes on from CALWWH010000067.1 coordinate 8,791, forward strand.
CCTTCGGGTGGGCACTGCGGACGCAGATCTCGAAGCCCTTCAGGTAGATCTCACGCACGGCGCGCTCAGAGACCGTGTCGGTAGAGTTGCCGCGCATAAACTCCTGGCTGTTGCCGGCGAAGTGCTTGATGGTGACGCCGCCGTTCTCACTCTGAACGCCCTTCGTCACAGCGGCGGCGCAGCGGCCGGCACAGACGGGGTCCTCGGAGTAGTACTCGAAGTTGCGGCCGCAGAGGGGGCTGCGGTGGATGTTCATGCCCGGAGCCAGCCACAGGTCGACGCGGTACTCCGCCATCTCGACGCCAGCGGCTTTGCCGACGGCTTCCAGGACGGCCTCATCCCAGCTGGAGGCCAGCAGGGAGCCGGTGGGGAAGGCGGTGCAGTACTGATGTCCGACGATCTCGCCGTCCTTCTTGATGTCGCGGGTGATGCGGACGCCGGCGGGTCCGTCGCACAGAGTCAGGGCGGGGATGGCGTACTTCTCGGTGAAGTCCGGGCTCTGACCGGCCTCTCCCGGGACGATAAACTCCGGCTGGGGCCCGTTGAGACCGAACATGGTCAGCGCTGCGAAGATGTCCTCGCCGCCCTCCTCCTTCTGCTTGGCGGCCTCTTGGGCCTGCCGCTCCTTGCGGCGCTTTTCGCGCTCGGCAGCCTGCTCGGGGGAGATCTCGAACCCGGAGAAGTCCATGCCCTGGCCGCAGACCAGCTTGCACAGATCTTCAAAATCCATGGTGGCGGCCAGTTCTTCCAGGGTGCCTTCTCCGTTGGCAACGCCGGCCAGAGTCAGGCCGGGCTTGGGCTGGGCGGAGACATACTCACCGGAGTAGGTGACGGTCTGGCAGGAGATCTCGCGGCCGCTCAGGCGCAGGGCCTTGGCGGCGGCAGCCTTTTTCTCGGCGGCTTCGCCCTCGTAGCTGATGGGGCAGGCGCCCTTGTTCGACAGGATCTCAAAGCCGGCAGGGATGGTGCCCATCAGGTTTTTCAGCTGTAGGGTGCGGATCTGGCTGGCGACCTCAACGGCGCCGGCGATGACGCTGCTGCGGCTGCTGTTGCCCACGCGGATATAGTACAGGCCCGGCTCCAGAATATAGGAGGCGCTGGCTTCCTCATAGCTGGCCAAGTCGGCGGCGTTGATGGTGATGCTGACGGTCTCGGTGCCGCCGTTGGGCTGCAAGATGCCGGTCTTGGCGTAGCCCTTGAGCTCCTGATAGGGCTTTTCCAGCTTGCCGTTGGGGGCGGAGACGTAGACCTGCACCACCTCGCGGGCAGCGTTGTAGGGGCACTCGTTTTTGACGGTGGCGTGGACGGTGATGCTTGCCTGCTCTAAGGCCACAGAGACCTCGGTGATGACCGGCGCGCCGTAGCTCATGCCGTAGCCGAAGGGGAACAGCACGTCCTTGCCAAAGGTGTCGAAGTAGCGATAGCCGACGTAGATGTCGTCGTGATAGGGGACGTCGGACTGGGCCTGGCCCTTCTCGCCGCCGAACATGGAGAAGTTCACGTTGCCATTGGGCAGGTACTTGCTGTAGTAGGCGCAGTTGGGGTAGTCGGCATAGGTCAGGGGCCAGGTGTCGGAGAGCTTGCCGGAGACCGGGACGGCGCCGGAGAGAATATCGGCCACGGCGTGGCCGCCCTCCTGGCCGGGCAGGCCGATGAACAGGACTGCGCTGACCGAGGGCAGGATGCCGGCAATCTCCATGTATCCCGGGGTGTTGAGCAGCAGGACGGTTTTTTCAAAGGCTTTGCCGGCAGCTTTGACCAGAGCCTCCTCATCGTCGGTCAGGTACAGGGTACCCTTTTTGGCCTCCATGTCCTGGCCCTCGCCGGCGATGCGGGAGATGACGATAATGGCCGCGTCGTTGGCAGCTGCCAGCGCCTCCATGTCGAGGCTTCCAACGGGAACCTCGTCATTGTAGTTCTTCTGCTCGGCGCCCTGGGCGAACATGCCCTGGGAGACCATGGGATGCTCCAGCGCCCAGGCGCGGTAGACCCGGGAGGCGACGTCGTCGACGACCAGGCTGGTGCAGGCCTCAAGGCCCTCGAGAACGTTGACGGACTTGAGGTTGTTGACCTCGCCGGAGCCGGTGCCGCCCTTGATGGTGTAGATCTGGCCGATACCCAGAACGGCGACCTTGGTGCCGCTGGCCAGAGGCAGCACATGATCCGCGTTTTTCAGGAGGACCATGCCCTCCGCGGCCGCCTTACGGGCGATCGCAGCATTGGTTTTCATACGGGGAGTCAGTTCCATTGAATATGCGCTCCTTTCAATGATGCGGTATTTTTCCCTTGATATGATAGCACAGTTAACAGTGTTTTTCAATCTGCAACTGGTTGGGATTTGGCATTTTTGCCACAGCAGAACCTCAAACTTGAGGAAAAAGTTACACTTTATTTGTTTCTTTCACCGTCCGAGTATGGTATACTATAAGGACAAGCCGAATCGTGCTATCAATGTGTGCGAAAGGAGCCCACATCATGGGTCTGTTTTCTTCTATTACAACAAAATTCTTCGGCACCCGCTCTGAGCGGGAGCTTAAGCCAATCCGCCCCCTGGTGGCCCAGATCGAGTCCCTGGAAAGCCGCTATGCGGCCATGTCTGATGAGGAGCTGCGCAGCCAGACCGACTTGCTCAAGGGCCGCCTGGCCAAGGGCGAGACGCTGGATGACATTCTGGTGGACGCCTTTGCCGTCATGCGGGAGGCTGCCTACCGCGTTCTGGGCCTGAAGGCCTTTCCGGTGCAGCTCATCGGCGGGATTGTCCTCCATCAGGGCCGCATCGCCGAGATGAAAACCGGCGAGGGCAAGACCCTGGTCGCCATCTTTCCGGCCTACCTCAACGCCTTGACGGGCCAGGGCGTGCATATTGTCACTGTCAACGATTACCTGGCCAAGTACCAGGGCGAGATGATGGGCAACGTCCTGCGGTTTTTGGGCCTCAGCTGCGGCATCATCATCCATGGCCTCAATAATGACCAGCGCCGCGCTGCCTATGCTGCCGACGTCACCTATGGCACCAACAACGAGTTTGGCTTTGACTACCTGCGCGACAATATGGCCATCTACAAAAAAGAGATGGTCCAGCGGGGCCAATCATTCGCCATCGTGGACGAGGTCGACTCTATCCTCATCGACGAGGCCCGCACGCCGCTGATCATCTCCGGCAAGGGCGAGGCCTCTACCGCCCTGTACCAGATGGCGGACAACCTCGTGCGCGGCATGAGCAAGCAGGTCTTCGAGACCACCGACGAGAAACAAGACCAGTCCGAGCTGGCGGTGGACTATATCGTCGACGAGAAAGCCCGCACCGCCACCCTAACGGCCCAGGGCATTGCTAAGGCCGAGCAGTTTTTCCACATCGAGAACCTCTCCGACCCGGAGAATGCGACCATCAACCACCACGTCAACCAGGCCCTGAAGGCCCGGGGCCTCTTCCGCCGCGACATCGACTACGTCGTCAAGGATGGCGAGGTCATCATTGTCGACGAGTTTACCGGACGGCTGATGTATGGCCGCCGCTACTCTGAGGGCCTGCACCAGGCCATCGAGGCCAAGGAAGGCGTTACCGTCGCCCACGAGTCCAAGACCCTGGCCACCATCACCTTCCAGAACTTCTTCCGCCTGTATCACAAGCTCTCCGGCATGACCGGCACCGCTTTGACCGAGGAGGAGGAGTTCAGCTCCATTTATAAGCTGGACGTCATCGAGATCCCCACCAACCGTCCGGTCATCCGCGTGGATCACCCCGACGCAGTTTACAAGACCCAGGCGGGCAAGCTGCGCGCTGTCATCCGTCAGATCGAGGACTGCCATGCTAAGGGCCAGCCGGTGCTGGTGGGCACGGTCTCTGTGGAGAAGTCGGAGCAACTCTCGGCTATGCTCAGGAAGACCGGCATCCCGCACACCGTCCTGAATGCAAAGCATCACGAGCGCGAGGCCGAGATCGTCGCCCAGGCGGGCAAGCTGGGGGCTGTGACCATCGCCACCAACATGGCTGGCCGCGGCACCGACATCAAGCTGGGCGGCAACGCCGATTTCCTGGCCAAGGATGACCTCCGCCGCAGCGGGATGGAGGCCCGCCTTCTGAGCGAGTGCGACTCCTACGCCCTCACCGAGGATGCCGACATCCTGGCCGCCCGCGAGGCTTATCGCAGCGCCCTGGCCAAGCATGAGCAGGTGGTTGCCGCGGAGGCTGAGAAGGTCCGCGCTGCCGGCGGCCTGTATATCATTGGCACCGAGCGCCACGAATCCCGCCGCATCGATAACCAGCTTCGCGGCCGCTCCGGCCGCCAGGGCGACCCCGGCGAGACCAAGTTCTACCTCTCCATGGAAGACGACATCATGCGTCTGTTCGGCGCTGAGCGCGTGAAGAATATGATGGAGACCCTGGGCATCGACGAGGACACCCCCATCGACCAGAAAATCCTCTCCGGCGCCATCGAAAACGCCCAAAAGCGCGTCGAAAGCCGGAATTTCCAGATGCGCAAGAACGTCCTGGAGTACGACGATGTCATGAATCTCCAGCGTACCATCATCTATGAGCAGCGCCGCAAGGTCCTGGACGGCGAGGACATCCACGAGAGCATCCAGACGATGCTCGAAAACGTGATGCGGCAGGCCATTACCGCCCACGCCGGCGAAAACGGCCGCATCACCGACGAGGAGACCCTCCGCGCCACCATCGCGCCGATGGAGAACGTTTACTTTGCCAAGGGCGCCATCGATTGCAGCAATCTCGACGCCCAGCAGGTCGCCGACCGGGTGGTTGCCCTGGCCAAGGAGACCTATGCCCGCAAGGAGGCCGCCTTTACGGCTCCGGTGATGCGGGAGCTGGAGCGCGTGATCCTCCTGCGCGTGGTTGACGAGTACTGGATGGACCAAATCGACGCCATGCACGAGCTGCGCCAGGGCATTTCCCTGCGGGCCTATGGCCAAAACGACCCGGTGGTGGAATATAAGCGCGAAGGCTGTGAGATTTTCGAGGCCATGAACAACGCCATCCGCGAAGAGACCATCCGCCGCCTGTTCCTGGTGCAGCTGCGCCGGGAGGACCCGGATGCGGCCTTGCAGCGCAAAAAGGTGGCCACCATCACCGCCGAGGGCGGCCCCGGCAAGAGCCAGGTCAAGCGCCAGCCGGTGCGCAAGGCGGTTAAGATTGGCCGCAACGATCCCTGCCCCTGCGGCAGCGGCAAAAAGTACAAGCACTGCTGCCTG
>CALWWH010000068.1 GCA_944385195.1 uncultured Oscillospiraceae bacterium
GGCGAAATAGCGGCCAAGCATCAAAAAGTCAGCGCCCATGGCCAGGGCCAGCGTCATGTGGTAGTCGTGTACAATGCCGCCATCAGAGCAGATGGGGACATAGATACCGGTTTTCTGGAAATACTCATCACGCGCAGCAGCGACTTCAATGAGTGCCGTTGCCTGGCCGCGGCCAATACCCTTGGTCTCGCGGGTGATGCAGATGGAGCCGCCGCCAATGCCGACCTTGACGAAGTCAGCGCCGGCCTCCGCCAGAAACAGGAAGCCGTCGCGATCAACAACATTGCCTGCGCCGACCTTGACGCTCTCGCCGTATTTCTCACGGATGAAAGCGATGGTCTTGGACTGCCAGCAAGTGTAGCCCTCGGAGGAGTCTATGCACAGAACATCTGCACCGGCCTCAACCAGAGCAGGGACGCGCTGCTCATAGTCCTTGGTGTTAATGCCTGCGCCGACCATATAGCGCTTGTGGACGTCCAGCATCTCGTTGGGGTTGGATTTATGCTGCTCGTAGTCCTTCCGGAAAACGAAGTATAGCAGACGCCCGTCCGCGCTGAGAATGGGAAGAGAGTTTAGTTTGTGATCCCAGATGATGTCATTGGCTTCCTTCAGAGTGGTGCCCTCAGGGGCCGTGATCAGTCGCTCCAGCGGCGTCATGAAGTTGGCCACAGGGGTGTCGGTCTCCATACGGCTCACGCGGTAGTCGCGGCCGGTGACAATGCCCATGAGCTTACCTTGATTGGTGCCGTCGGAGGTGATGGCAACGGTGGAGTGTCCAGTGGCGGCCTTGAGATTCAGGACATCCTGCAAAGTCGCGGTGGGAGCCAGGTTCGAGTCGCTGCGGACAAAGCCAGCCTTATAGCTCTTGACCTTGGCGACCATGGCAGCTTCACTCTCAATAGACTGAGAGCCGTAGATAAAGGAGAGACCGCCCTCACGAGCCAGCGCAACGGCTAGGGTGTCGTTGGAGACGGACTGCATGATGGCAGAGACCAGGGGAATGTTCATGATGATGGGGCACTCCTCCTGTCCCTTGCGGTACTTGACCAAGGGGGTCCGCAGGGAGACGTTGGACGGAATGCAGTCCTCGGAAGTGTAACCGGGGATCAACAGATACTCGCTGAAAGTACGGGACGGCTCGTTAAAGTAATGGGCCATGACTGACGATTCCTCCTTAGTAAAAATACAGTTATAATTGGACACATTATAGCGACTTTTTGCTTTGCTGACAATGGGCATTGCGCCAGATTTTTAAAGATATTTTGCTTTTTCCTCTGACAGGGGACACAATCTTTGCGGCGCTTGCATTTTTGCACCATTCGCGGTATCATGAATATAAGAAGGGATGCCTATGAATTACCAATTGCGCCTCTCAGACCGCAGGAGCGCTGCCATAGAGATCACCCGCGAGGGTGAGGTCATCGTTCGTGTCCCACGGTGGTTGCCGCAGGAAGAGATCGACCGTTTGGTGGACAAGCATATGCCATGGATTAGAAGAAAGCTCCGAGACATGGAAGCCCTGCGGGAAGCATATCCGGAACCGGACGCAGAACAAATCGCTCAGCTGCGCCGTCAGGCGGAGGCGGTTCTTCCGCCGCTGGTGAAACATTGGAGCGAGAAAATGCAGGTCCAGCCCACAGGACTGAAGGTTACCTCGGCCCATACCAGATATGGAAGCTGCAGTGAAGGCAATCGTCTCTGCTTTTCCTGGCGCTTGATGCAGTTGCCTGCTGAGGCCATTGAGGCCGTTGTGGTGCATGAACTGGCTCACATTCGCCACAAAAACCATGGTCCGGATTTCTATGCCGAGGTTGAACGATACTTACCAGATTATCGACAACGGATCAAATTATTGAAAAAACCAACGAAAGAGGGAACTAAAGTATGAAATTCAAAGTTTTGGGCGCTGTTTTGGCCGCAGGCGCAGCGGCAGGAGCTGTTTGTCTGCTCAGGCAGAGGAAACATCCGGAGCAGGAATCGGTTACTACTGCTGAGGCGCTGCTGACGCCGCAGGTACAGGCGGATCTTGCGGCGAAAATCTCTGCTTTTGCCCCGGAGAACGGCTTTGCCATGCTCCTGAGCGATGATAGGGGGAACCTCTCCCGGAGCCTGGCGGCGCATTGCCGCATGCTCTTTTCAGCCGATGGCAGCGGCGCTGCCGCGGAGGAGCGGGCGTATTTCCCGGACAATATCATCCGTGCTGCCTGCGATCCCACCCGGCTGTGGCTTGCGGAAAACAGTCTGGATATGGCCGTCCTGGTCAACGTCTTACAACGCTATGCCGCCCCGGAGATGGTACTGGCGGAACTGGAGCGGGTGCTCGGCCCCGACGGCATTCTGATTCTGCCCACGACCGTGCGTACAGCGGCCTTTAGCGAAAGCGCCTGGTTGAGCACCATGGAGCTGCTGGGCGTCCCGGCACAGCATGCCTGGACCCAGGAGGAACTGCGGGCGCTGCTGGAGGGAAACGGCTGGAAGCTGCTGTGTGAAGAGACCCTTGGCGGCAGCTTCCCTATGGTGGTCTTCTGCTGCCAACGAGCATGAGCTTCACGAGTGCAGCGCAGCTGCGGGACGCTATCCATGAGTTCGGCTACCTGCCGCTTTTTTCCGGCATCATTCCGGGCTTTTCTGTCTGGGAGATGACGGACCCCGCTGCTTGGTTCAGCGACGACCCCGCCATCGACCCATGGCTCTGGCGCGATCAACTGGCCACAGCAGGGGAGCTTGCCTATGGCAAATTCTTTGATGGTAAAGCTGGCTTT
>CALWWH010000069.1 GCA_944385195.1 uncultured Oscillospiraceae bacterium
GGTTCATGGAGCTGCTGACCGGGCGCGTGGGGTCGAGACTGCGGACGTAGTCGGCCTGCACCTGGCACCAGTAGGCCCCGTTGGAGCTGCCGTTCATCTCGCTGATCTCGTTGCCGATGCTCCAGCAGTAGACGCAGGGATGGTTGCGGTCCCGGCAGACCATGGCGGCGGTGTCGCTGCGCCACCACTGCTCAAAGTAGAGGTGGTAGTCCCGGGCGGTTTTGCCCACCCGCCAGGCGTCGAAGCTCTCGTCGATGACGTACATGCCGATGCGGTCGCAGGCGTCCAAAAAGGCCGCCGAGGGCGGGTTGTGGGCGCAGCGGATGGCGTTGAAGCCCGCCTGCTTGAGCTTTTGCACCTTGCGTTCCTCCGCCCGCGGCAGGGCCCGGGCGCCGATGAGGCTGTTGTCGTGGTGCACGCAGCCGCCCCGGAGCTTGACCGGCTGGCCGTTGACCCGCATGCCGCGGCGGCTGTCAATCTCGATCTTCCGGACGCCGAAGGACATCTCGTGGCAGTCGAGAACCTCCTCCCCGCAGGCCAGCTCCACGCGCACGCCGTACAGCGCCGGCGTGTCGGCGCTCCAGAGCTTCGGCTGGGGCAGGCTGAGGGTCAGCGCCGCGGGGGTCTTGCCCGGCTGGGCCGTGAGGGCCAGCTGCGCGCGCAGCTGGCCGTCAAAATAGACCCGCAGCGTCAGCGCCCGGGCCTGGGCGGCGGTGTTGGTGATCTCAAAGCGCCCCTCCACGACGGCCTCCGCGGCGCTGGCCTCGGCGGTGTAGAAAAACACGTCCCAGGGGTGCAGATAGCACTCCCCGCCCAACAAAAGGCTCACCTGGCGGTACAATCCGCCCCCGGAGTACCAGCGGCCGGAACAGGCGGGGGTGTCGGTGCTGATGCGCAGGCGGTTGCCCTTGGGCTTGAGGTGGGGGGTGAGGTGCACGGTGAAGGGCGTGTAGCCGTAGGGGTGCAGGGCCAGCAGGTCGCCGCCCAGCGTCACCGCGGCGTTCGTGTACGCCCCGTCGATGTCCAGCAGGACCGTCTTGCCGGCCCAGTCGGGCTCAGCGTCGAAGGTCTTGCTGTAGCTGCCCCGGCCCCCGGGGTAGTAGCCCGTGGCAGAGCCGCTCTCGGCCTGCGGGCAGCGGGCCTTGCCGATGATGTAGTCGTCCGGCAGGTCGACGGCGAGGCCCTCTTTGGCCCCGAACATGCCCTGCTCGCCGGGCGTAAAGACCCAGTCAAAGGAAAATGGAATGCGTTTCATCGCTGGATTACCTCCTTTTGGCGCGCCGGGCTCGGCCCCGGGCGCTGTGCTCTGAGGCTACTATACCACAGCGCGCCCGGGGGCGAAATGTCGGATGTGAACACATTGCCTCCGGGCGTGTAACCAAAGCGAAGATGCTTGAAGATGCTTGATTTTTTTCGAAACTTAACAATTGAGACCTATCTTTTTCCAGCAAAACGCGCTATGCTATAAGCCAGCAGAGCAGAAGGAGGCGGAGATATGAGCGAGCGGGGGCGCAAGGCGCTGACCATGGGGGCGGTGGCGGTGTTTTTGGCCTTTATGGCCCTGGCCGCCTGGCGCATCGGCGGGCCCCTGGTGCGCTATATGGAGCAGCCGGAGCAGTTCCGCCTCTGGGTCGACAGCCACGGCCTCTGGGGCCGCCTGGCCTTCATCGGCATGGCGGCGCTGCAAGTGGTGGTGGCCTTCATCCCCGGCGAGCCGCTGGAGGTGGGCGCGGGCTACGCCTTCGGGGCCGTGGAGGGCACGGCCCTGTGCCTGATCGGGATGTTTTTGGGCGGGATGCTGGTCTTTGCCTTCGTCCGCCGCTTCGGCGTGCGGGCGCTGGAGGTCTTCTTCTCCCGGGAGAAGATCGAGTCGCTGCGCTTTCTCCGGGACGAAAAACGCCTCAAGACCGTGGCCTTTGTGCTCTTTCTCCTGCCCGGCACCCCCAAGGACGTCCTCAGCTACGCCATGGGCCTGACCCCCATGCCCATGGCCACCTGGATGCTCCTGAGCTCCCTGGCCCGGCTGCCCTCGGTGCTGACCTCGACGCTCACCGGCGCGGCCCTGAGCGAGGGAAAGACCCTCTCGGCGGTGGTGGTCCTGGGCGTCACGCTGCTTTTGAGCGCCGCGGGCCTGGCCGCTTACCGCCTGCTGCGCCGCCACCGAAAAAAAAAGCAGGACTGACGGATTTGACTTGCATTTTTGCACCCTATGCGGTATAATCATAGTACAGCAGTACTTCACTGCTCAATGTCACAGCGCGCTGCGCATAAGGAGGTCTCGCGATGGAAAAGTTGGTTATGGCTGTCATCAGTGAAGAGGATTTTGACCAGACCGTCGAAGCCCTGGGCAAGGAGGGCATCTTTGTCACCAAGCTCAGCTCTACGGGTGGGTTCCTCAGAAAGAAAAACACCACGCTCATGATTGGTGTGCAGGAGAAGCGTCTGCCGGATGTGTACCGTATCCTGCAAAAAAATGCCGGCAAACGCCGCGAGACCCAGTACACTTCCGCGGCCCCGATCTCGGAGAGCCAGTACCGGGGCTACGCCTCGAGCCTGAACGCGGTGCCCATCACCGTCGATGCCGGCGGCGCGACGGTCTTTACCCTGAGCATGGATGAGATGAAAAAGTTCTGACACACAAAGCCCCCGGCCCTGCGGCCGGGGGCTTTTTTTGCCTCGCCGGGGGCTTGCGCTCAGGCCCGCTCCCCGGCGATGGCGCTCAGGTACTGGCGCATCTCGGCGGCGGAGCGGACCCGGCGGGCCCCGTCGATGACGGCCGCCTGCTCCTGGGATGTCATGGCCCCAAAGGCCGCCATGGCGGCCGGGTCGCGGCGCAGGGCCATCTGCAGCCCCAGCGGCATCTGGCTTGACATGTCGATCACCTCGCAGATAGCTTGCCCTCCTGCGGCGCGGATGATTCCTCCTTGGGCGGCAGGCGGCAAAACTGCATGACCACCATCGCCGCCACCGGCGCGAGAATCATGCCCCAGAACCCCAGCAGCCGCCCGCCCAGGTAGACGCTGGCCAGGGCCAGCAGCGGCGAGAGCCCCATCTGCTTGCCCAGCAGCTTCGGCTCCAGGATCGTCCGGGTCAGGGCCGCCGCCGCGTAGATCCCGATAAGACCAAAGCCGCAGCGGGTGTTGCCCCGGAGGAAAAACAGCAGCGCCCAGGGCAGCAGCACCGTCCCCGAGCCGAAGAGCGGCAGCATGTCCACCAGGGCGATGACCAGGCCCAGGAGCAGGGCGTAGTCGATGCCGATGAGCAGCAGACCCGTCGTCACGATGGCAAAGCACACGCCCGAGAGCTTGATCTGCGCCTTGACCCAGCCGCCCAGGGCCTGCCGCACCCGCAGGACGGCCCGGCTGAGCCAGCGCAGGGCCTGGGGCGGGAGTGTCCTGCCCAGCCAGAGCTTGAGCGCGGGCAGTTCCGCCGAGAAGAAAAAGCCCGACAGCAGCGCCGTGACCAGCCACAGCAGCGCCCCCGGCAGTTTCGCAGCCAGGGACGAGGCCCAGCCGATGGCCTCGGCCGAGGCCCGGCCCAGCTGCGAGGGCCCGGAGGCAAAGAGCCCGTCCACATAGCGCTCCAGCGCCGGGCCAAAGCCCTCCGGCACCCGCAGGCCCTCCAGCCAGGCCCGCAGCCGGTCCATGGGGCCCGCCAGCGCTTCCAGCAGCTCCGGCAGCTCCCGAACCAGGGCTTGCAGCTCGTACAGGCCCCGCCGCAGCCCCAGCCACAGCCCGACCCCCGTCAGCGCCAGCAGCACCCCCACGCAGAGCGTCGACGCCGCCCCCCGGGGCAGCCCCCGCCGGCAGAGCAGCCGCACCGGCTTCTCCGCCGCCAGGGCGATGGCCAGCCCCGGCAGAAAGGGCGTCAAATAGCGCAGCGCCAGCAGCAGGGCGCCCAGCGCCAGCGCTGCCAGAACAGCGCGCAGGAGCGTGTGGGCCATGAAAAGGTCTCCTCCTCCGGGCCACCGATGGCAGAGCGCGGCCCCGTCTTTGTCACAATTACCAGACATCCCGGCCCAAAGGCGGCAAATCGAGTCATTTTGCCGCTTGCATTTGTCCGCCCTGCGTGGTAAGATAAGATTCACGAAATACAAATGATTCTGTCTCACGGACAACCAGGGAGGAAAACGCAACATGGCACAGGAGCCAAAGTATTATATCGTCGAAGCAGCGGCGCTGCCGGATGTGTTCCGCAAGGTCGCCGAGGCCAAGCGCCTGCTGGAGACCGGCGAGGCGGCCACGGTGGGCGAGGCCACGCGGATGACCGACATCAGCCGCAGCGCCTTTTATAAGTATCGCGACACGCTGCTGCCGTTCCAGAACATGATGGCCGGCCGCATCATCACCTTTCAGATGACGCTCAAGGACAAGACCGGCGTTCTGTCGGGCATCCTGTCCATCTTCGCCTACAACGGGGCGAACATCCTGACCATCAATCAGACCATCCCCACAGGGGGCCTGGCCACAGTGACCATCTCCGCCGAGACCTCGGAGCTGCAATGCCCCGTGGAGGAGCTGCTCAAGCGTCTGGGCAACATCGACAGCGTCATCCGTGCTGAAATTCTCGCCGGATAAGCGCTTTTTTATACCAGAAAACCGAATTTGGGAGGGATCTATTTATGATCCAGGCTGCGATCTTAGGCTACGGCGTCGTGGGCTCCGGTGTGGCGGAGATCCTGCACGAAAACGCCGCCTATGTGGCAAAACGGGCCGGCACGGCCATCAACGTCAAATACATTCTCGACCTGCGGGACTTTCCCGACAGCCCCTTCGCCGGGCGGATCGTCCACGACGTGCAGACCATCCTTGCAGACCCCGAGGTGCGCCTGGTGGCCGAGTGCATGGGCGGTGTGGGCGCGGCGCTGGACTTCACCCGCCGCTGCCTGGCGGCGGGCAAGCACGTGGTGACCTCCAACAAGCAGCTGGTGGCCCAGCACGGCCAGGCGCTGGTGGCCCTGGCCAAGGCCCACGGGTGCAGCTACCTCTTTGAGGCCAGCGTCGGCGGCGGCATCCCCGTCCTGCGGCCCCTGACCGACGACCTGGGCGGCAACGAGATCACCGACATCTGCGGCATCCTCAACGGCACCCCCAACTATATCCTCAGCCAGGTGCCCGGGACGGGGGCGGGGGTTTCCGAGGCCCTGGCCCAGGCCCAGGCCATGGGCTACGCCGAGGCAGACCCCTCTGCGGACCTGGAAGGCCACGACGCCTGCCGCAAGATTGCCATCCTGGCTGACCTGGCCTATGGCCGGAACGTCGACCCCGAGCGGGTGCCTACCCGGGGCATCACCGGCCTGGAGGCGGCGGACGCTGCCCTGGCCGCCGCCGCGGGGATGCGCATCAAACTCATCGGCCGGGCCAAAAAGCTCCCCGATGGGGCCCTGTGCTGCTATGT
>CALWWH010000070.1 GCA_944385195.1 uncultured Oscillospiraceae bacterium
GCCATCGTCCAGATAGCAGACCTCACGGGTATATTTGATTCGCGCCGTGACGTCAGAGGCCAAATAGTGGCCGTCCTGCCCGAAACCCAAGATCAGCAGGCTGTCCTTGCGGGCGGCAATCAGCCGGTCAGGGCAGTCGGCGCACAAAATACCCAGCGCATAAGCGCCCTGAATACGCCCTAATGTTTTGACCACCGCATCCAGAAGATCGCCGTGATAATAATACTCCAGAAGCTGCGCCACCACTTCCGTATCGGTTTGAGAGAGAAAGCGAACCCCCTCGGATTGCAGAAATTCCCGCAGGGCCATATAGTTTTCAATAATTCCGTTGTGTACCACCGCAAAGCGGCCGTTTTCGCTGACCTGCGGGTGAGAATTTATATCAGAAGGTTCTCCGTGAGTAGCCCAGCGCGTATGTCCAAGTCCTAATGTACCGTGGATTGTCCGGCCACCGTCGACCAGATCATACAGTACTTGAAGCCTTCCTTTCGATTTTGCCACTTGAAGCCCCTCAGACACGCCATATACTGCAATTCCAGCAGAATCATACCCACGATATTCCAAGCGGGAAAGGCCGTCTAAAAGAATCGGCGCAGCCTCGTTGTAACCGACAAATCCGACAATACCACACATAGAAGCTCCTCCTGAGTCTTTGACTTAAGATAAAATATAACATAGGCAGTGTCTGAGCACAATGGAGAAACCTCTGAAATTTTTCTCAAATCAATCGCTTTTGCTGGCACAGCTGGGCATTTTTTATCAAAATAGTATCTATACCAAAGCGGTGTATGTCCGACCACGGAAGAATTAAATCCTCCTCTCGGCCAAATAGCCCAAAGAGCCTGAGACGTCCCGGGACGATAAGTTTGGTAATTTGCCCGGTCTCCATGTCCAGCTCCGCATCTTCCGGACAGCCCAGACGGCTTCCGTCGGCCATACTGATGATTTCCTTATCGCGCAACTCGGAAAGCAGACATTTCATCATAAGACACCTCCTATCCAACTCTATGTATGTGGGGTAAAAAACAGAATACCGGTTTGCCGACGCCCTTTTCTGCCGCCACGCGAGGAGTATAAAATGGCGCGGCGGTGTATATGCTAGTTTCAGGTGATGTGATATGAAGAAGCACACATGGAAGGTATACGCAGCATGGATTTTACTCACAGAAGCGGTAGGCGGCTTATCGGGCTGGCTGACGCGGGATGGGGCCAAAGCCTATGGTGAGACGATTATTCAGCCGGCGCTGTCACCACCGGCGATCGTATTTCCGATTGTCTGGGGCATACTGTTTGTCCTTATGGGGGTAGGCGGCGCCCGCATCTATCTGTCTGCGCAATCTATTGAACGATCGCGCAGCCTAAGGCTTTTCTTTGTGCAGTTGGGCTTCAATTTCTTTTGGAGCATTCTGTTCTTTAACCTTCAGCAATTTGGGCTCTCTCTCATTTGGTTGATCGTATTGTGGGCGCTGATTCTCTGGATGATTGTATCCTTTAACGCAGTAGATAAGCCTGCGGCCCGGCTTCAGATTCCCTATTTGCTTTGGGTGAGCTTTGCTGCATATTTGAACTTGGGCGTGTGGTTGCTCAACTAGATCAACCGTTGTCAGTCCGGCCCATGGCCCCAACCGAAACAAGCGTGCCGCTGCCTGCACTCGGCCTGTCATAGAACTGAATATCCGCTTGTGTTTGGGTTGTTTCCTTGTGAACCCAAGAACGAGCATAAATTAGGAAAAGGCAAAACCTCCAGAGTAAGAGGTTTTGCTTTTTCCTATTATCGAGTCCAGCAGATTGTAAATCTACTTTTTTGTTTGTATGATTTGCGCAAAAGAGGTATAATCGTCTCAACCTGCGGAATGAAAAGCATAAAGAGCCTGCCACAATGAAGATGTGCGACACACAAAGGAAGTACGGACGGATGAGCATGACGCGGTGACAGGTTGACATGCTACATGGTGCTGGCCGCGTTCCGAGTATAGATCGTCTGGGGCGGGTGTGGCGCATCCCAAGAGCGGTGTAGAAACCGCTGGATGGAAGAGCGTATCAGGCAAACGAAACCCAAAAAGGAGCTTTTTGATGTTTTACCAAATGATTACCAACGCGCGAAACCGTTGGTTTGCTTCCTCCGAGTGTATTGCCCGGGGAATCATCGCCTATATGGAAAAGGCCCATCAGATGCGCGATGCGCAGGTGGATGCTATAAAGACCTACCTATTTTTGAAAATTGCCTGTGGTTGTGCACCCCTGGCAGAATTGTTTTGCCAAGGAATGTTCAATACTTTAGACTTGGAGCAGGAGGAGCTTTCGGCAAAGACCCGGGATTTTTTGTCTACCCACCCGGCGGCGGCGGCTTTGTTTGAATACGCCTGTCTGAAAAATGATGCCGGTGAGCAGGTTTCCCAGACGTTGGAGCGGCAGATACGCAAAAACCCGGACAGCGTGGATTATGACGGCTTCTTCAAATCCGCTTTTTACGGGGTATCCTATACCGACTACCTCTTCAGCTTGCCCATGGGCGCCGGCAAAACCTATCTGATGGCCGCCTTCATTTATCTGGATCTGTACTTTGCGAGCAATGAGCCTCATAATCCGGCCTTTGCCCATAACTTCATGATATTTGCGCCTTCTGGTCTGAAATCTTCGGTTGTCCCCAGCTTGAAAACCATCCAGCGGTTCGATCCCGCATGGGTGCTCCCCGAACCGGCGGCATCGGAAATCAAGCGGTTGATCTCCTTTGAGGTGCTAGACCAGGGCAGGACAGCCAATAAATCCAATCAAACCAAAAACCCTAATGTGCAAAAGATTGCCAACCACCAGCCGCTATCCGAGCTATTTGGCATGGTGGCCGTCATCAATGCGGAAAAGGTAATATTGGACCGTATTCAGGAGAAAGCGGGACGGATCAGCATGTTTGAGGAGAGCGACGATGAAAGGGACCGGCAGGCCAATGAGCTGCGCAACCTGATTGGGAAGCTCCCCGGCTTGTCCATTTTCATTGATGAGGTTCACCACGCGGTCAGCGATGAGATCAAACTCCGGGCGGTGGTCAGTAAGTGGGCGAAGAATCAGACCGTCAATTCCGTGGTGGGCTTTTCCGGTACCCCCTATCTGGAAAAGGTGGAGAAAATCAAGGTGGCAGATGGCCTCTCGGTATCGTCGTCGGAGATCTCCAATATCGTCTATTATTACCCTCTGATTGACGGTGTGGGAAACTTCCTCAAGCGGCCCATTGTAAAGATTGCAGACCTGCCTAGCAGCAGCCGTATCATTGAAAAGGGCGTCAGGGAGTTTCTGGACTCGTACCGGGATACCATATACCCTGACGGAACGAGAGCTAAGCTGGGCATCTACTGTGGAACCATTGAAAAGCTAGAGGAATCGGTTTATCCGTTGGTAGTGGGGATTGCGGCCGAGTACGGGCTTGACAGCGACAGCATTCTAAAGTTCCATAAGGGAAACAAGTTATATCCCAAGCCGGCGGACAGCCAGATGGCCTTTGACAATCTGGATCAATCGATCTCAAAGATCCGTATTGTGCTGATGGTACAGATCGGCACAGAGGGCTGGGTTTGCCGCAGCCTGACGGTGATTCTTCTCTCTCAGGAGGGAGACTGCCCCGAATCTATGGTGCTACAAACAGCTTGCCGCTGCCTGCGTCAGGTACAGAAAGACGAACTGGAAACAGCGCTAATCTATCTCAACAGCAGCAATGCGGAAAAACTCAATCGCCAACTGCTGAAACAGCACCACGTCTCTCTGAAGGCGTTCTCTGAGGCAGACCATCATAAAGT
>CALWWH010000071.1 GCA_944385195.1 uncultured Oscillospiraceae bacterium
CCTTTATGATGCTCAACAATGCGGACCTGACCTTCCCGAAAATCATCGGCGAGGACGGGGAAGAGACCGAGGTGACCCACGGACGCTATACGAGCCTGCTGGAAAGCAGCGACCGCAAGGTGCGCAAGGCGGCCTTTGAGTCCATGTATTCCAGCTATGGCCAGTTCGCCAACACCATAGCCTCTAATTTTGCTGCCAATATTAAGCAGGCGATCTTTTTTGCCAAGGCGAGAGGCTATTCTTCCACCAGGGCCATGTATCTGGCTCCCGGCAATGTTCCCGAAGAGGTCTATGACAATCTGATTCAGGTGGTTCATGAGGCGCTGCCCTCCATGTACCGCTATGTGGCGCTGCGCAAAAAGCTGCTGGGCGTGGAGGAGCTGCACATGTATGACGTGTACACGCCCATTGTTCCGGAGTGCACGATGAAGGTATCCTTTGAGGAGGCCAAGGCAACGATCCTGGAGGCTCTGAAGCCTATGGGAGAGGAGTATCTGACGGCCCTCAGGGAGGGCTTTGAGAATCGCTGGATTGATGCCAGCGAGAATGTGGGCAAGCGAAGCGGAGCCTACTGCAGCGGCGGCACCGTGGGACATCCTTACGTCCTGATGACTTACAAAGATACGCTGGACAGCATGTTTACGCTGGCCCATGAAATGGGGCACGCAATGCACAGCTATTTCAGCACCAAATATCAGCCTCATCAGACGGCCTCTTATCTGATTTTTGTGGCGGAGGTAGCTTCTACCTGCAATGAGATTCTGCTGACCCGCTATCTGCTTTCTCATACCAAGGATGAGACGCAGAAGGCTTATATTATCAATCATTTTCTGGACAGCTTCAAGGGAACCCTGTTCCGTCAGACGATGTTTGCCGAGTTTGAGATGATGGCGCACCGCAAGGCGGAGGCCGGCGAGGCTCTGACGGCGGAGGAGCTGAACCGCATTTACTATGACCTGAATGTAAAATATTTCGGTCCCGATATGGTGGTGGATAAGGAAATTCGTCTGGAGTGGGCCAGAATTCCTCACTTCTATACGCCTTTCTACGTGTATCAGTATGCCACCGGCATTTCGGCCGCTGCGGCTTTGTCGGAGCGGATTCTGAAGCTGGGCGAGGCGGGCGTAAAGGATTATATGAAATTCCTGACCGGCGGCGGCAGCGCCGATCCCATTGATCTGCTTAAGATGGCGGGTGTGGATATGAGCCGGAAAGAGCCGGTGGAGGCCGCAACCAAGCTCTTTGACGATATGCTGACGCAGCTGACCGAGCTGGTGGGCTGAGAGCGGCGGCCCGGTTTTACAGAAGCGGGAAACCTCCCGGGGCAGGAAAGCAGCCGGGGTTTTTAAGCAGCAGAGGGCAGACATAGGGCAAATATTGCGGCTCCGTGGGTCTGTCCTCTGCCTTTTAAAGAATCCGGGAAAAGCTTTAAAAAACTGTGTCAAGCACAAATGAATATGTCCTAAAAAAATTTATTTATTAGCCCCGAGACACGGAGCCATTTCACTAGTAAGAAGTACCCTGTTAAAGTCCTTTGCGATTTCTGTTGATTGGTTTTTAAACATCTGCTGATTGGATTGCTTGGATGAGGCTAGCAGAAGAGCCAGTCCCTGTCAAAGGTGCGGTGCACCGCTGCACGGCTTTGCCTTTGACAGGAACTGCCTTTTCTGCTATGGGGGTAATCAAGCAGTCCAATCGGCTCGGCTGCTATCGCCATGCCTTAGTATTTTTGTTGGCTGTTGTAGATGCGGTCAGTTTGCCACACCCGAATGGTGGGCCTGTTTCCGGACGAAATTCCCAAAAGCAGCCCGCCGCCAGGGGTGGTTCATGGGAGGAATATAGCGCTTTTTCGTTTTAGGCGGCTGCACATCTGGGTCCAGTTCTTTTGACTTTTCTGCCCGAAGGGGGATCTGTTCAAGGGCATACACGGCATTGTCATTGGCACAGCAGAAGAGGCTGCCATCGAAAGCTTTTATCACCAAGACCTTCGTGCCTTTCCGGTAGCATACCTTGCTTCCTTGCTTATCCACCATGCTGTAATAATTGTTCCGGAACTGGATGGAATGGCCGCTGTCCACCATCCTTTCCGTCAGGACTGCAAGGATCAGGTTGATTTTTTCGGGTTCCGGTTGCACTTCAAAGACAGATCTGCTATCCTTAAGGGGAAGTGCAAACTTTGCGTTGAATTCTTTTATGTAGGAGTTCAAGAATTCATTCGCGGCATCTATGGTCGTGACCCCTGCCAGCCTTAATTCGACTGGCAGGCGCGACTGTAGGGTTTGGTTGAGGCGCTCCACCCGCCCTTTCGTCTGTGGCACGCTGGTAGATTCCAGCTGGACGCCGAGTTGCTTGCAGGCATAAGCGAACTGCGTATAGGTATCCTCGTCAATGGACGGGGAATTTTTCTTTTGGTAGGTAAATATTGTACGCCGGTCGGTAAGGAACTTATAGGGGATGCCGTAGTCGCGTAGGATTTGCTGAAATACATGGTAGTAGGCGTTTAATGTCTCCTGCGTATCGAACCATGCGCCGGTGATGCAGCCCTTGGCATCATCGATCGCCAGGTGCAGATGCCATATATGCCCGGGGATCCATTCAAACGAGGAGGCATCCAACTGCTCCAGTTCGCCGAAATAAGCGCATCTCGGCCGTCGGGGATGGGCATCCTCCAGGCTTACCAGGTTGGTTTGGATGGAATCCGCCTCCTTTTTTGTTTTTACCTGCTTCTTTGCCTGTTCTAATTCTTTGCGGGTCTTCTTCTTTTTGGCCTTGGTTGCCCTAGGAGGCAGGATATATTCCTTTTCCAGGATACTGGCTACAGAGGAACGGGAGAGTTTGATGCCTTCTTCTTTCTCCAAGAGTTCCGTAAAATGCTGGAAATTTGCGCCATCATACTTGGTGAGGTAGAGGCCGACCACCAGACGGCGGGTCTCCGGTGGGATTGTGGTGGCAGGCTGACGCCCCCTGTTGCCATGGACAAAAAAGGCTTTCCCTTCTTTTTTGTACCCATCCAGCATGCGGTTAATGTGCCGGCGGGTACAGCCGAGGGTTAGGGCAGCCCTGCCTTTGCTTGCGTCGGGGTGGTCGGCCAGGTGCTTGATCACTTCGTATTTCTTTTGTTCGTCCATTGTTAACACTACCTTTCTGATAATGAATCCCTCCTATCCGTCTATAGATAAGAGCAATTATACTACATTTGGGACATTTTCATTTGTGTTATACTAGGACATTATCATATGTGGCTTATAGATCCGGTAAATTTCTTAAAAAACCGCTTGACATTTAGCGGGAAAGGTATTATTATAATAAAGCGCTTTGAAAGTGCTCTGCAGTTGTGGCGGAATTGGCATACGCGCATGATTCAGGTTCATGTGAGCATTACGCTCGTGAGGGTTCAAGTCCCTCCAACTGCATTCGAATTCAGATTAGATCAGGACAGACCTTGATGGTCTGTTTTTTTTTTGTGCAGGTGCAGGAGCAGCTTTTAAATGCATTTTAAAGGCATTAAAGAATACAGAGGCCTGTTTTTACTAATAATTCACAAAAATAGAAAACTTACCCAAAAACCTGTTTCCAATTCCATAAAATGGGTGTATAATATAGTCAGGTCTATAACAAACTTATCTTTCTATCGGCAATGAAATAGACGATGGCATCTAAGCTTACTCAAATCGCAGCAAGTAAACCAATTCCCATGTATCACAGAAGTATCACAGTATCACGGAAATATTACAGAAAGCTTTTTCCCCGTTCCATAAAAATTTTTTGCATTGCAAAACCCTAAAATCAATTTTATGTTATATTACTCCGAATTAGAAAATCATTTTAGATTCTTATTTAGTTACAAATAGAGAAAAAGGTACACAGAGAGAACAGGAGGAAATGAACATGAAGCACCAAAGAGGAAAACATTCTGCAAACAATTCATTGTATCATCGACAACGAAAGAGACCCTTGAAGCGCCTGCTTCGTGCAGTTCTCTGCATTGCTTTGGCTCTGGGGATGTGCATGGGAGATCTGTGTACCATCACGGCCTTTGCGGCGGAGCAGTTGTCTCAGATTCCGCGGCTGGTAGATTTTTCGCGGCCGGAGGCATTGACCTGGGATGACCTGGGACTGGAAGTCCCGTCTCAGCAAGGGGAGACATCCGCGGAAACCGAACCGGGAGCTGAAATTCCGACGGAGGCGGAGACAGAAGCGGATGCGATAAACGAGACGGAAACGGAGCCGGAGAGTGCAGCGGAAACCGAACCGACAGCTGAAGCAGAAACAGAGGC
>CALWWH010000072.1 GCA_944385195.1 uncultured Oscillospiraceae bacterium
ATAAAATGACAAAAAGACCGGACCGGCCCAGGCCAGTCCGATCTTTTTTTGCCTCCGGGGGCTACTCGCCCGCCAGGGCCGCGCAGACAACCTCCCTTGCCCCGGCTTGGCGCAGGGTCTGCGCCGCCGCAGAGAAGGTCGCCCCGGTGGTGACGATGTCGTCGATGAGCAGCACCCGCTTGCCGGCGAAGCGGCCGGGCTCCACGGCCCTGTAGACCCCGACGACGTTTTTGCGCCGCGCCTGCTGGCTTCGGAGGCCGGATTGGGGCCTGTTGTGGCGGATTTTGCGCAGCGTCTGCACTGCCTGCACCCCGTAGACCTCCGCCACGGCCTGCGCCAGCAGCTGGGCCTGGTCATAGCCGCGCACCCAGCGTCTGGGGCGGCTGACGGGCACATAGCTCACCAGGTCAAAGGCCCCAGAGAGCCGCTCCGCCACCGCCTGGGCCAGAATCTCTCCAAACACTGCGGCATAGGCGCTGCATCCGCCAAATTTAAACCGCAGCAGCGCCTGACGCACCACGTCGCTGTAGCGCAGGGCGTAGATGCCCTCGCCCGGCCCGCGGAAGCTGCCCTCCGTCCAGGGCAGCTGGCGCCTGCACTGCTGGCACAGCTCCGGCTTGCCGTCCAGGCTCAATGTCCGGCAGAAAGGACACTTGGGCGGGTACAGCAGCCGCAGCACGGCATCGAGGCCCTTCACTGGTTCAGGTGCACGTTTAGGTGCGGGTAGCTGAAGACGATGCCCCGGCGCTCAAACTCCAGCTTGATCTTGTCGGTGATGGCAAACTTGGCGGCAAAATACGACGAGGACTCCACCCAGCAGCGGAGCAGATAGCTGATGTCGCTGGGGTTGTAGCTGCTGACCACGGTGGTGATGGGCTCGTCGGGCAGCAGGCCCGGGGCCCCGGCGATGGCCTCCCGCAGGGCGGCCTTGACCTGCTCGGCGCCGCCCTCGTAGGCTGCGCTGACGGTGATCTCCACCAGCCGCTTGGGCGCGGCGGAGTAGTTGACGATGGTACTGCCGGAGAGGGTGCTGTTGGGCATGAAGATCTCTTTGTTGTCGTAGGTCATGAGGGTCGTGTAGAACAGGCCGATGGCCTGGACGGTGCCGCTGTAGGTCCCGCACTCGATAAAATCGCCCAGGGAAAAGGGCTTGGCCGTCAGCAGCATCACGCCGCCCACGAGGTTGGACAAGGTCCCCTGCAATGCCAGGGAGATGGCCAGGGAGGCCACGCCCAGAACCGCCACCAGGCTGGTCACGTCGATGCCCAGGGTCTGCGCGGCGATCATCGCCGAGAGGGCCACGAGAAAGACCTTCAGCAGCCGCAGCAGGAAGGTCTGCAAGGTGCCGTCGAGCCTGGAGCGGGCCGCGCCCCGGCGGACCAGGCGCAAAATGGCCTTGCTGGCCAGCAGACAGCCCAAGAGGATCAGCGCTGCGGCCACCAGCTTGCCCAGGGCCAGGCCGCCGAAGATCCACTCCCGCAGGTGGTCCAGGCTGCTGCTGAGGCCGGAGCTGACCTCTTCCAGGCTCGAGCCGACTTCTTCTGTGATGTTCATGGCAGCATCTCCTGATTAGCCCTTGTAGGTATCCCAGTTGGCGCTGTCCCAGAAATGCAGCGCCGGAACCGGGGTGTACTCAAAAAATCGAGGCTGTTTTGGCCGCGGCGGCATCGGGGGCATTCCGGGGGGAGGAGGCGGCAGCTGCACCTCGACTTCGGGCAGGTCGATGGACGCTCCGAGGGCATTCATCGCCGCCGCAGAGGTGTCGCCCCAGAGGCCGGTCTCAATGCGGCGGACCAGGACGCTCAGCGCCGCGGCGTACTCAGCCTCGTTAAAGTTGCCATGGCCGGCGCTGTGAACCCAGACAACCCGGAGCAGATCCTCCTTTCCGGTGCGCCGAAGGGTATCATAGTAGGCATATTTGCAGGCGGCGGGGTCAATCTCGTCGCCCATATTGTCCACATTCACCACCGGCCCCCGGATCTGGCCGGTGTAGCTGAGCCATTTTTCAGCCTTTGCCACCGCTGCCGGGTCTGCGTGAATGCGCTCCGCGGCCGCCAGCTTCGCCAGGTCTGCCTCTAGCCCTGCCAGGCCGGCGCCGGCCTTCTCATACATGGCCATGACAAAGTCCTTGCGGCCGCAGCGCTCGAGCAGATCAGCGTAATCCACGTCGTGATTCCAGCTGATGACGCCTCCGGCGATGGCCTCGATGGCAGCCGTACCCAGGGTAAATTGGGCGTGGACATAAGCCTCCCGCATCTGGGCGTACTGCGCCTCCCAGTCCTCCATTGCCGGCTCCGGATCTACGCGGGAGCACCAGGCGGGCATCTGTTCCACGGCGGCGGAGAACGCCAGCCGGGCCCGGCCCAGAGGCGTGCTGTCGGCAAGCTCCACCAGTTTCAGCAAGCGCTCCTCCTCGGCCTCGCGGGAATCCAGGCCCACCAGCCGCAGCGGATCAGGGGACTGAACCAGGGTATTGAGCAGCCACTTGCCGTCGAGCTTGCTGTTCAGCCCGGCGATTTCCCCGCCGCCGCCGCCGGCTGAGACCAGTGCGCCGTCAAAGATGTCCGGGCACTGTTCCATGGCGATGCGGCCGACGAAAGCGCCGCGGGAGCTGCCTACAGCGATGGTATACTTGGGTGTGCCGAAGCGCTCGGAAAACGCCTCACGGACCTTCAGCAGATTTCCCACCGCCTCCGGGAAGCGATAGCCTACCGGCTCCCGGGTCGTGCCCCCGTAGGCGTAGCCCTGGGAGAGGTACATCGCCGTCCGCGGCAGGCTAAACTGAGCCATCTGCTCTTCACAGCGGCAGGGTCCGGCGCCGTCTAAATCCAGCAGCAGAATCCCGTTCCAGGTTTGGGGCTTTATCACCCCGTAGCTTGTACCATCTTCCGCCGTCGCCAGCAGCCGCTCTACGGGAAACCCCGCCACAGTCGGGGTGTCGTATGCATACATGGTCAGACCTCCGTATCTTCCTTTTTGCTCTATTGTAGCACACAACCGGGGTATTTTCCATAGGCGGGGAAAAAATAGCCCCGCCAAAACCCGGTGCAGGGCGGCGTGTACATCGCACTGGCATCGGGGTTTGGCAGGGGTTTTATCCGGGGTATTATTTCGTATTCTTGGGGCCTTTTGGCCGCTGGCGGTCTATCTGTCCTCGCGGAAATACGCCAGGCCCAGGCTCTGGGGCGGCTGCTTCTCGCGCTTGTTGCGCAGGCTCGAGAGCACCAGCACCACCAGCGTAACCAGATAGGGGAGCATCTTATACAGCTCCTTGATGGACAGGTTCGTGCCCGTGGGGATGAAGAGGTAGAGGATATACAGCCCGCCGAAGAGGATGGAGGCCAGAATCCCCACGTTGGGGCGCCAGCCGGTGAAGATGACCAGGGCGATGGCCAGCCAGCCGCGGTCGCCGAAAGCGTCGTTGGACCAGACGCCGCAGGCGTAGTCCATGACGTAGTACAGCCCGCCCAGGCCGGCGATCATGGCCCCCAGGCAGGTGGCCATGTACTTGTACCGGCCGATGTTGATGCCCGCGGCGTCGGCGGTGGCGGGGTTCTCGCCCACGGCCCGCAGATGCAGGCCCACGCGGGTGTGCCTGATGACGTAGGCCGTCAGCAGGGCGATGACGATGGCCAGGTAGGCCAGAAAGCCGTAAGACAGGAAGATCTCCCCGAACCAGCCCAGGCGGTCTGCAAACGGCAGGCTGGCGCTGAAGTAGCTGCTGGTGGCCGACAGGGCGATGGAGGGCACCTCGCTGTCGGTGAGCTTGATGAGCGAGCCGCCGAAGAAATTGCCGAAGCCCACTCCGAAGGTGGTCATGGCCAGGCCCGTGACGTTCTGGTTGGCGCGGAGGGTCACCGTCAGGAAGCAGTACAACAGGCCCATGAGCAGCGAGCCCAGCAGGCAGCAGAGCATGGGGATGGCGATGGCCAAAAAGCCGTTGAGGCTCTCCCCCGCCGCCTGTTCGTACAAAAACGCGCCGATGACGCCGCAGATGCCGCCGACGTACATGATGCCGGGGATGCCCATGTTGAGGTTGCCGGACTTTTCGGTCAGGGTCTCGCCGGTGGCGCCGTAGAGCAGGGGGATGGACTGGACCACGGCGCGGGGGATGAAGGACACAAAATCAAACATGGTTCAGACCTCCTTCTTGCTGCGCTTGCGAAAATGCAGCTGATAGCGGATGAAAAACTCGCTGCCGATGATGAAAAAGAGGATGATGCCGGCCAGGATATCGCCGAAAGCGTGGTTGAGCATAAAATTCGTGGCGATCTCGCTGGCCCCGCGGTCCAGGAAGACCAGCAGGAAGCTGGTAAAGACCATGCTCAGGGGGTTAAAGCCCGCCAGCCAGGAGACCATGACGGCGGTAAAGCCGCGGCCGCCGGCGATGGTGGTGGTGATGGTGTGGTCGGTGCCGGCCACCAGCAGAAAGCCCGCCAGGCCGCAGATGGCGCCGGAGAGGATCATGGTGCGCACGATGACCCGGCCGACCTTGATGCCCACATAGCGGGCCGTGCGCTCGCTCTGGCCGACGACGGAAAGCTCATAGCCATGCTTGGAGCGGCGCAGGTAGACATACATGGCCAGGGTCAGCACCGCGACGATGAGGATGTTGAGCAGGTACTTGTAGTCGCCGATCTGGGGCAGCCAGCCGGCCTCGCTGCTCTGGTTGATGATGCCGATCTTGCCTGCGCCCTTGGGGACCTCCCAGACGATGACGAAGAAGGCCACCAGCTGCGTGGCGACGTAGTTCATCATGAGGGTGAAGAGCGTCTCGTTGGTGTTCCACTTGGCCTTGAATACCGCGGGGATGGCGCCCCAGAGGGCGCCCGAGAGCAGGCTGGCCGCCAGAGAGACGGCAATGAGCAGCCCGTTGGGCAGCTTGTCGCCCAGCAGGATCATGCACGCGGCCGCCGCCAGGCCGCCGATGAGAACCTGGCCCTCGCCGCCAATGTTCCAAAAGCGCATCTTAAAGGCCGGGGTGACGGCCAGGGCGATGCACAGGAGGATGGCGATGTTTTGCAGCAGAATCCAGATCTTCCGCTCGGTGCCGAAGGCGCCGTAGAAGAGGGTGGCGAAGACCGCCAGCGGGTTCTCGCCGGTCAGGGCCATGGTGACGAAGGCGCAGACCAGGAAGGCCGCGGCGATGGCGGCGGCCCGGATCCCAAAGGACCAGTACCAGGGCATCTCCCTGCGCTTGGAGATATGCACCAGAGGCGTCTTGTTATGCATGCTCATCCTCCCCTCCCGTCTGCGTCATGAGCAGGCCGATCTGATTTTTGGTGGCAGTCCTGCCGTCCAGGATGCCGCTGACCCTGCCGGCGCAGAGCACGACGATGCGGTCGCACAGCTCCAGCAGCACGTCCAGGTCCTCGCCGACGTAGAGCACGGCGATGCCGGCCTTTTTCTGCTCGTTGATCAGGCGGTAAATGGTATAAGAGGAGTTGATGTCCAGACCCCGGACGGCGTAGGCCGTCAGCAGGACCTTGGGCGCGGAGGCGATCTCGCGGCCCACCAGGACCTTCTGGACATTGCCGCCGGAGAGGCGGCGCACAGGGGTGCTCAGGCCGGGGGTGTTGACCTCCAGCTGCTCGACCACCTGCTCCGCCAGCGCCTGGGGCTCCTTGCGGTTGGTAAAGATGCTGCTGCCGCTGCGGAAGGAGCGGAGCATCATGTTGTCGGTCAGGTCCATGTCGCCCACCAGGCCCATGCCCAGCCGGTCCTCGGGGACGAAGGCCAGAGACACGCCCATGGCCTCGATCTCCAGGGGGTCCTTGCCCACCAGCTCCTCGGCCGAGCCGTCGTCCTCGATGTAGCGGATGCTGCCCTTTTCCACGGGCTGCAATCCGGCGATGGCCTCCAGCAGCTCCTTCTGCCCGCTGCCGGAGATGCCGGCGATGCCCAGAATCTCGCCGCTGTTGGCGGTGAAGGACACGCCGTCGAGCTTGAGAATGCCGTCGATGCTGCGCACGCTCAGGTTCTCCACCTCGATGCGGGGCTTGGGGTTGACCGGCTCAGGGCGCTCGATGTTCAGGCTCACCTGGTGGCCGACCATCATGTTGGTCATCTCCTGGGCGTTGGTCTTCTCCGTGGCCAGCTCGCCGACATAGGCCCCGTGGTTTAAGACGGCCACGCGGTCGGACAGGGCCTCCACCTCGTGCATCTTGTGGGTGATGATGACGATGGCCTTGCCGCTGCGGCGCATATTGCGCAGGACGGCGAAGAGCTTTTCCGTCTCCTGGGGGGTCAAAACTGCGGTGGGCTCGTCCAGGATGAGGATATCCGCCCCGCGGTAGAGGACCTTGACGATCTCCACCGTCTGCTTCTGAGAGACGGACATATCGTAGACCTTCTGATTGGGGTCGATCTCAAAGCCGTAGGTCCGGCAGATCTGCCGGATCTTCTCCGCCACGGCGCTCAGATTCAGCCGGCCCGGCTCCTTGAGCCCCAGGACGATGTTCTCCGCGGCGGTCAGGACGTCCACCAGCTTAAAGTGCTGATGGATCATGCCGATCCCGTAGGCAAAGGCGTCCTTGGGGGAGCTGATGACCACGCTCTTGCCGTCAATGAGGATCTCGCCCTCGTCGGGGTAGTAGATGCCCGAGAGCATGTTCATGAGCGTGGTCTTGCCGCTGCCGTTCTCGCCCAGCAGGGCCAGGATCTCGCCCCGATAGATGTCGAGGTTGATCTTGTCGTTGGCCAGGATCGTGCCGAAGCTCTTGGTGATGTTCCGCAGGGATACTGCGGCGACGCGATGGTCCAAATGTGTTCACTCCTTCGTTGTGTGGGGGGATGTGAAGATGGCGGGGACTTGTGAGGGCCCTCTGCCCCAAAGGGCGGCGCGGCGCAGGCGCTGCGCTGCCCTTCAACGCAGACCAGCGGAAGCCCCCGAAGGGACTTCCGCTGGGCAATGTGTCATCTTAGAACGCGGTATCGAGCAGGCTGATGCCGTCGATCTGCAGGTCAAAGTAGGGGGCGGAACGGTACTCGGACTCGTGGAAGTAGCCGTCGGTGATGGCTTCGGTGTCGGGGGTGTAGTCGGGGTCGGTATCGACGTCGGCCAGGTAGGAGCTCAGCGCAGCGCCCTCGACGGTGAAGGTAGCCGTGTCAAAGACATGCAGCTCGCCGGACTCCAGCTGCGCCTGCACCTCGGCGATCTTCTCGGCGGTGCCGGCGGCGGCAGCGGCGGTGTTGACATCGGTCAGCACCACAGAGCCGGTGGCGATGGTGCCGGTCCAGTCGGCGGCGATGGTCTCGCCATTGCGGCAGGCAGTGATGGCGTACTCATAGTAGGGCGCCCAGTTGATGCGGGAAGAGACGATGAAGGTGTTGGGGCAGGCGGAGATGGTGGAGCCGTTGTAGGAGACGTTGGGAACGCCGGCGGTCTCGCAGGCAGTGGGCGCGCCCATGGAGTCAGCGTGCTGGGAGATGAGCTTGCAGCCGTTGGAGATGAGCTTGTTGGCGCCCTCCTTCTCGGCAGTCTCGTCATACCAAGAGCCGGTGAAGGTGGCCTCCATGGTCACGGAGGGGCAGACGCTCTTGGCGCCAAGATAGAAAGAGGTGTAGCCGGAGATGACCTCTGCGTAGGTGTAAGCGCCCACGTAGCCCATCTTGGCCTCGTCGGCGGTGAACTCGCCGGCCTCGATCATCTCGTTGAGCTTCATGCCAGCGGCGACGCCGGCCAGATAACGGCCCTCATAGATGGCCGCGAAGGCGTTGTGGTAGTTTTCCAGGCCCTCGGTGTGGGCTCTGGTGCCGGTGGAGTGGCAGAACTCAACCTCGGGGAACTCCTTGGCGGCCTGGATCATGAAGTCCTCGTGGCCGAAGGAGTCGGCGAAGATGATGTTGCAGCCCATGTCGGCCAGCTCGCAGGCGGCGTCATAGCACTCCTGGCCCTCGGGGACGTTGGTGCGGAACACATAGTTATCCTCGCTGATGCCCAGGTTGGCACAGGCCTCGCGGGCGCCGTTCATGAAGTTGAGGTCGTAGGTGGAGTTCTCGTCATGCAGGAAGATGAAGCCGACCTTGATGTCGGAAGCGGCCGGGGTCTCATCCGGGGTTTCATCCGGGGTTTCAT
>CALWWH010000073.1 GCA_944385195.1 uncultured Oscillospiraceae bacterium
GTGACGTTGGGCCGGGCCTCATAGATCATGCCGATGACACCCAGAGGGACTGTCTTCTTGCCAATTTGCAGGCCATTGGGCCGGGTGGACATCTCCGTCATGCGGCCCACGGGGTCCTCCAGCGCCATCACCTGCCGCACGCCATCAGCCACACCCGCAATGCGTTTTTTGTCCAGCAGCAGACGGTCCTGCATAGACTGGCGCATTCCGGCAGCCTGCGCCGCCGCCATATCCAACTGATTTGCCGCAACGATCTCATCCGCCCGGGTTTCCAGCGCTGCTGCAATCGCGG
Organism: uncultured Oscillospiraceae bacterium; assembly: GCA_944385195.1. Lineage (GTDB taxonomy): Bacteria > Bacillota > Clostridia > Oscillospirales > Oscillospiraceae > RUG11142. The sequence goes on from CALWWH010000073.1 coordinate 293, forward strand.
CCAGCGCTGCATTTTTCCGGGCTGTGGTCGCCACCGCCAAGGCCCGCGCTGCGGCCTTTGCCTGAGCGCCCTGGGTTTGCAATGCTGTCATATGAACTCCTCCTGTGGGTGGTATCATTTATCATAATGAGTTATTATACCCCCTTGGAGATGGGTTTGTCAATGATGCCGGCACTGGCCCTGCGGTTTCCGGGCCGTCAAATTTCCTCCCTTCTTGCACCAATTAGAAAGCTGTGCTATACTGTATCTGACCAAACAGACACCGGAGGACAGAACCATGAGAATGCGCAAGCTGAAACATCTGACAGACCGGCAGCAACGCTGCCAGGCAGTATGGATTCAGGACCCAGAGGCCCACTGGGGCCACTGGCCGGACCTGTATCCGGAGGCCACGGAGCTTTGGCTGGAGATCGGCTGCGGCAAAGGCAAATTCACCGCCCTGACTGCCGAGGCAAACCCGCAGGCTCTGCTGCTGGGCATGGAGCGCGTCCCTGAGGCCCACGTTATGGCCATGGAAAAGGCTATGGAGATGGGCCTGCAAAATGTTCGCTACCTGATCTACGACGCCCAGAAGATGGATAAGTGCTTTGCCCCCGGGGAGCTGGACGGCATCTTTCTAAACTTCAGCGACCCGTGGCCCGCCACACGGCACGCTCGCCGGCGTCTGACCCATCGAGACTTCTTGGCCCGCTATGCCAAGGCCCTCAAGCCTGGCGGCAAGCTATGGTTCAAAACGGACAACACCGGCTTGTTTGAGTTCTCCGTCAAGGAGTTTGAGCGCAGCGGCTGGAAGCTCTCTGAGGTCACCCGTGACCTGCATGCAGACGGCGTCGTGGGCATCATGACCGGCTACGAGGAGAAGTTCCACGCCCAGGGCATTCCTATCTGCCGTCTGGTGGCGCAATACGTGGGGGCAGAACCATGATCCGCGTGCTAATCGCCGACGACGAGGAGCGCTGGCGCCGCTTGATAGGTGACTTTCTGCGCAATGAGGACTACGACGTCCTCGAGGCCTCCGATGGCCTGCAAGCCGTGGAAATGGTCCGCCGGGAGGGTCCGCTGGACTTGGTCATCCTGGACATTATGATGCCCAATTTGGACGGTATTGAGGCCTGCCGCATCATTCGCGGGATCTCCAATGTGCCGATTATGATGGTCACCGCCCGCTCCGACGAAGAATCTGAGCTGCAGGGCTTCAACTGCGGAGCTGACGACTATATCTCCAAGCCGCTGCGCTTTCCGGTATTCATAGCCCGCATCCATGCGCTGCTCAAGCGCAGCGGCTCGGTCCGCGACACGCTGACCGTAGCAGACATGTGCATTGACCCGGTGGCCCGCACCGTCCTAGTGGGCGGGGAGGAAATCATTCTGACTCCCCGGGAGTTTGAGCTGCTTCTCTATTTGGCGCAAAACCTCAACACTGCCCTTTCCCGACAGCAGATCTTAGACGCCGTCTGGAACTACGACTACTACGGCGATGCCCGGACAGTAGACACCCATGTGAAGAACCTGCGCATGAAGCTGGGAGCGCCGGGCCTAGCAATCAAAACCATCCGCGGTCTCGGTTACAAGCTGGAGGGCTGACCATGAGGCGTTCCTTCCGGACCCCCCGCCTGCGAACGATTTTAATGTTGCTCTTTTTAGGCAGTTTAAGCGTGCTGCTAGCCGTATCGATCATCGCCATGCAGGCCCTGCTCCCGGCATTTTATGAGACGCAATCGAAGAAAACCATGGTCTGCGCCTACGAGACCATTTGTCAGCAGGGGCTCGATGCCACCGGCCAGGCCAATCTGGAGGTTATGGCGCAGCTGGAACGCGAGAATCTATCCATCGTACTCTTTGACCCGGCCTCCAGCAGGGTTTTCTACACCAGCCACATCGAAGAAGCCTATCTGTCTGACATAAGCATCTGGCTGGCAGACTACCTGACCGAAGCCCTGGAGGCAGTCCCGGAGCGCTACCTCATAGAAATTGCCACCCCCAACGAAACCACCACCGCCGGTGTCCCGGTACGGTATGGCAGTTCCCTTTGCCTAGGCGGCTGGGTGGGCACGTATCTGGTCTCCATCACCATGCCGCTGGAATCTGTGCGGCAAACGGCGGATATCAGCATCCGTCTGATGGCAGAGATTGCTCTGAGCATCATGGTTGCGGCGCTGGTTGTAGTGGCTGTTGTATCCAGCCGCGTCACCGTCCCTCTCGGCGACATGACCAAAGCTGCGCACCAAATCGCCGCGCTGGACTTCTCCCAGAAGTGTGCCGTCACCGGCGGCCGGGAGCTGCGCGAACTGGCCCACAGCATTAACCGCATGTCCGACCGGATGCAGGGCTACATCCAGCAACTCCACGACGAGATTGCCGAGAAGGACCGCAGCAATCTTGCCCGGAAGAATCTGATAGCCAACCTCTCCCACGACCTCAAGACCCCCATTGGTCTGGTAGCTGGCTATGCCGAGGGGCTCTCCGCCGGCATGGCCCGTACGCCGGAGCAGGTGCGCGAATACTGCGACATTATCCTAGACGAAACTGCACGCATGAACAGCATCATCAGCCGGATGCTGGAACTCAGCCGCCTGGAGTCTGGCACCGTGACCCTGGTTCCGGAATCCCTGGACCTGACCGAACTGCTGGAGGCCATTTTAAGTCACTTTTCCCACCTGGCTCAGTGGGATCAAATCACAGTCCACACCGATCTGGAGCCCGCGCTGCTGGTGACGGCGGACGAATTTGCCCTGGAACA
>CALWWH010000074.1 GCA_944385195.1 uncultured Oscillospiraceae bacterium
GGACGTGGTGTCCAGATAAAAGGAGGCGCCGCGGATGGCAAGGCCCAGCCGGGTCTTGCGGACGATAAATTCAACGACCAGCAGCGCAACCAGGTTGATGGCCAGAATCAGCAAATCCATGGTGCCGACATTGTTCCCCGCCACTTCGACGGTGTCGGCGGTAAAGTTCACCGGGTAGACCCGGAGCTTGCCGGTAAAGGCGATCACGACCAGGTTTTCGCCCATGACCGAGATCCCCAGCCCCACGATCATGAGGTAGGTCCGCTTCGCCTTCTTCTGCAGCAGCGGCCGGTAGGCAAAGGTCTCGATGATGATTCCAATAATGATCGCGCAGATCACGCCGGCGACGATGCCGACATACAGATTTTGCGACAGCAGCGTCAAATACCAGAATACGCCGTAGGCGCCGATGGTAACAGTGATGGCGTGGGCAAAGTTTGTAAAGTTCAGCACGCTGTAGATCAGCGCGTAGCCGACCGCGATCAGCGCGTACACACTGCCTACAGACAGTCCGTTGATGATCTGTTGCAAGAGCAAAGAGATGACCCCCCTTAACTGCCCGCGGCGGCTGGGCCGCGGACATTCCGCATGTAGTCTGTCTGGTCTCTTCTCCCCGGCCCCGCCGGGGCCGCCCGCCCGGGAGTTCCGGCGGGCATATCGTTTCGCCTGCTCCGCGCGGCTGCCGTCCAGTGCTGACGGACTTACGCCGCGGGGAGCAGGCGTTTGAAAAATCATGAGGATGCGGGTCTGGCAGGCCGAGCCGCCGGGCAGGTCACGTCATCCGCCCGCAGCCCTTTGCCAGCGCAGAGAGTAATCAGGCCGTGGGCATGAACTTGGCGACTTCGACCATCTCCTGGTTCTGGATCTGGTAGACAGGCACCGTACGCAGGACGGCGTGGTTCTCCGGGACGATCGTCAGCGTACCGGTGACGCCCTCGATGCTGCCCAGATTCTCCAGGCCGTCACGGATGGCCTCAGGCTCGCCGGAGCCCTCGCTCTGGATGGCGGCAATAATCATGGAAGAGGCATCCCGGGCGGTGAACACGTCGGCAGCGGCGTTCTGGGTGGGATCCCAGCCCCAGCGCTCGATGTACTGCTCCACGAAGTCGTCCGCAAGGTCATTGTAGATGTCCAGGCAAGCAGGATAGTAGATACCCTCGCAGGTGTCACCGGCAACCTCGAAGATGGCCGGAGCCTGGGCGCCGTCAGAAGTGAGCAGGGTGTGGCCGGTCAGGCCGATCTCCACCATCTGGTTGCAGATCAGGCCGATCTCCTTGTAGTAGCCGGAGGCAATGTAAATCGCGTCAAACTCGGTCTCGCGGTCCTTGAGGTTGGTGAGGATTGCGCGGAAGTCCACGTCGCCATTGTTGAAGGCCTCCTCCATGACGATCGTGCCGCCATTGGCCTCAAAGGCGTTGATGAACTCCTGACGGATACCCATGGAGTAGTCCTGGCCTACATTATAAATAACGGCCGCCGTCTCAACGCCCAGCTCGCTTGTAGCGTACTGCGCCATAGCGCTGCCCAGCTGGGGATCGCTCAGACCGGAACGGAAAGAATAGGGGCGGGTATTGCCGTCATCGTCGATGGTGATTTTGATGTTGGTGGCCTGGGTGCAGACAAAGGGCACGCCGTACTCCTCGCACACCTCAGCCAGGGCCAGGGTGGTGGTGGAGGACTCGGTGCCGACAAACGCGTCCACGCCATCCATCTGGATTCCCTTGCGGGCGGCGTTGGTGGTCTCCACCGCGTCGTCGCGGGAGTCATAGCGAACGACTTCGATCAGCTGGCCATTCAGGCCGCCGGCCTCGTTGAACTCCTCGGCGGTCATCTCAACAGCCTCGCAGAGGATCTGGCCCCAGAGCTGATTCTCGCCGGTCAGCGGGGCGATAGCGCCGATGACAATGGGCTCGGCCTCGTCCGACCCGCCGCAGCCCGTCAGCACGCCGCAGGATAGCAGTAGGCAGAGGGCCACAAGCACTCCAATAAGCTTCTTCATGAAATCTTCCTCCTGTTATGAAATTTTTCCAAAACACAGCTCGCGCTGCATCTTTCCAACAGAGCGGGGTACGCCGCGCCGCCCGGCCCTTAATAGGTCCACGCGCCGCCGCAGGGGCAGATCACATGGCCGGTGATGTAGTCGGCGGCCTCGCTGCACAGGAACGCCGCGGCGGCGGCCTGGTCATAGGGCAGGCCCACGCGGTACCAGCGCAGGTTCTTCAGCTCCTCCTCCAGGGAGCGGTCGGGGAAGTGCATGGCCTCGGTATCCGTGGAGCCGACGGCCAGGGCGTTGACGTTGATGCGGTAATCCATCAGCTCAGAGGCCAGATCGTAGGCCAGGCCGATCACGCCCGCCTTGCTGGCTGCGTAGTGGGCGTCCGTCCAGTCATAGCCCAGGGCGGAGCCGGAGCTGATCATGAGGATCTTCCCCTTCTTTTTCTTCATCATATAGGGAAGGACCTCGTTGGTAACGTAGAAGGTGCCGGTCATGTTCACGTGGACGACCCGGTCCCACTCCTCGTAGGTCATGTTTTCAATGCGGCGGCCATAGCCGAAAGCGGCCGCGTTGTTGACGAGGATATCGATATCGCCGAACTCCTCCACCGCCTTGGCCACGAGATTCTTGACCTCGTCCAGGACGCCGATGTCGCATTTCACCGCCAGGGCCTTGCCTCCGCGGCTGCGGATCCCCTCGGCGACTTCCTCCACCTTTTCCAGCCGTCTGCCGCAGAGCACCACATTGGCCCCCAGGTCAGCAAACAGGTCGGCGATCCCCTTGCCGATGCCGGTGCCGCTGCCGGTAACGATGGCGGTTTTTCCCTCGAACCCGAAATACTTGTTCATTGCGTCGATTGAAACTTGCCTCATGATCTTTACCCCCATTCATAGCGTTTCCCATTATAATGATGTATCCGCACCGTAATGCGCCGTGCACCCGTCTGCGGCAGGACTGCATGCCATGGTTCTTCTCATTTTAGCATATAAATAAAAATACGTATATACTTTTTGTGAGATTTTACTAATTTTATTGATATCTCCTAAAAAGTTACCCATAGTATAGCAGATTTTTATGGAGGATGTTGGACAAATCGCAAGGAAAAAAGAGTATTTTAACTGCTTCTTCCCGGCGGGTATTCATTTATTCATTTTCCTATTCACCCCCGCCCGTCAGGATCTCCACCGCTTCCCGCAGGGTATCCGTTTCCCCCACATTGCCGGGAAACACCACATAGGGAATCTCAGGAAATTTGCTGCCCGCGTCCGCCTGCCATACGGGGATACCGGGCCGGATCTGGCCCAATACCAGCGCCTTGCGGATGTTCAGCGCCTGCGTTGCCACCGTGCTGGAGGTGATCCCCCCCTTGGCCACGACAAAAGCCGGCCGCACCGTCAACCCCCCCACCAGCTGCTGAACCGCCTCGCTGATGCGCACGCTGCGCCGCAGGGCCTCCTCCCTGGTATCGCCCTCGACCTGCAGCAGCCTGCGGCAGGTGTAGCAGACCGCCGTTTTCCCCGACCGTATAGC
>CALWWH010000075.1 GCA_944385195.1 uncultured Oscillospiraceae bacterium
GGTAGGTGATCGCCAAATTCTCCCCGTCGAGGGTAAAGTCAATGGCCATCACCGTGCGGACGGTGGACTTTTTATAGCGTTTATTGGCGCAGAAGGCGCGAAAATCATGCGTACCGGTGAGCAGGTCCGCAGCCTTGCGCATGGCATTCAGGTCCAGCACGGTCCCGACCCGGTACTGGTACTTGCGGCGAAAGACGTCCGGTACCGTACTCATGCGAAGGGCGTAGCGGTAAACCTTGGCCACAGCGTTCAGACGGGCATGGAAGCGCTCGCTGGCAGGCTCCGCCGCCACGATGGCGATGTCCTCGGGCAGGTAGCGGTTGCACTCCTCCATGAGCCTCTGGGCATCCCATTGGCCGGGCAGCTTCACATTGGCGACTTGGCCCAGCGCATGCACGCCCGCGTCGGTCCGTCCGGCTCCGTGAACCTCCACCGCCGTCCCCGCCAGGCGGGAGAGGACTGTCTCCAGTTTGCCCTGGATGGTATTGTCCGTGTTCCCCTGCCGCTGCCAGCCGTCATACCGTGTACCGTCATATTGGATCATGAGTTTGTAGTTCATGGTACACCTCAAAAAAACAGTAAAACCCGGACATCCAATTGGATGCCCGGGTTTGGTCGGAGTGTCGGGATTTGAACCCGAGGCCTCTTGGTCCCGAACCAAGCGCGATACCAAACTTCGCCACACCCCGATTAGCCTGTTTATTATATCACACTGGGCGCAGTTGTCAAGCCCGGATGCAAAATATTTTCGTCCTTGCGGAGCCTCGGCCTTTCCGATATAATAAGCCCCGGAGGGATTCCCCATGAAACAATTACTCACTCCGCAGCGGGCCACCACCGTCTACCTCTGGTCGCTGATGACGGTGTTCCTGTTCTGCTGCGGCAGCCAGGGCTACCTCAACATGACCCAGGCGAAATTCACTATTTTCTGCATCCTGACGGGCTTGTATCTGGCTGTGCTCGGGCTGTGTCTGCTGCTGCACCGGCCCAGGCTCTCCCTCAAGCACACCACCTGGGCACAGCGGCTGATCCTCTTGTATCTCCTGCTCACCTGGATCTCGACGCTGCTCTCGCCCCACCGGGCGCAGGCCATCCTAGGATACAGCCGCAGGGAGGGCGCTGTGACAATCACGCTTTACTGCGTCGTGTTTCTTTGCATTTCTGCCTATGGGCGGGCGACAAAATCACTGCTCTTCGGCTGCGCGGCGACGGCCTTGGCCTTCTGCCTGCTGTGCATGGTCCAGCTCACCGGCGCAAACCCTTTGGGGCTCTACCCCCAGGGGCTGAGTTGGTTCGACGCCTATACCGCCTATTCCGGGGCCTATCTGGGCACCATCGGCAACGTCGACCTGGTGGCGGCGTATATATGCCGGGTCATCCCGGTGCTGTGGGTGTCGCTGCTGCGGCTGAGGGGCCGGGCTCGCTCGTTTTTGGCGCTGCCCCTGGCCGCAGCGCTGTTCGTGTTAGTCAAAATATCTGTCCTGGCGGGACTCGTCGGCGTTTTCGGCGGGGCGGTGCTGTCGCTGCCTGTGGTGCTGCCCCTGGGGAAAAAAGGGCGCATCCTTCTCGCCTGCGGCATATTCGGCTGCACCCTGGCGGCCATGGCCCTGATCTTCGCCGTGGACACCCGCCAAGGCCTTTGGCATGAGCTCCATGAGCTGCTCCACGGCCGCATGGACCCGGGCTTCGGCTCCGGCCGGCTGTACATCTGGCAGCAGGTCTGGCAGCGCATCCATCCTCTCTTCGGCACAGGCCCGGACACCATGCTCCTGGCGCGGATTTCGCCCTTCTCCCGCTATGACGCGAATCTGGGCTACACCATTCTGGGCCAGATCGACGTGGCCCACAACGACTATCTGAACATCCTATACCATCAGGGCGCCCTTGCCCTGGCAGCCTACCTGCTGGCGCTTATCAGCCTGGCAGTCCGGTGGATTCGCCGGCGAGAGGACCCCGCAGCGGCGATCCTGGGCAGTTCGGTTCTCTGCTACTGCATTCAGGCCTTCTTCGGCTTCAGCATGGTGATGACTGCCCCGTTCTTTTGGGCAGTTTTGGGCATTTTGGACTCCCAGACCCGGTCAGAGAGAGCCTGACCGGGTCTGGTTTTGGGCGCGGGCAGGCGCACTCTTATGCACTGTGCACTATATCCGCCCTGCAAACTGACGCTTTTGCCCATTGACGCCATCCCTGTCAGCTTGTACAATAAATATAACAATATGCAGGAATGGAGGCAAGTAAATGTACAAACGCATTTCCAAATACTACCCCGGCTGCGATGGAACGCTGCTGGCAGTCGACGTCTACCTCCCCAACACAGAGGAAAAGGTTCCCGTCATCTTCCAGGTCTCCAATGGTCCCCGTCGGGCGGATGAGAACGCCGACCACCCCTTCGCCAAGGCCATGGCAGAAAAGGAGCGCACGCAGCGGGAATACTTCCTGGAGCGCGGCTACGCCTATGCCAAAATGGAGCCCCGGGGCGTCGGGGCATCCTTCGGCGTCAGCGAAGGGTTCTGGTGCCCCAAGGATGGGCAGGATATGGCCGCCGTCATCGACGCCGTGGCCTCTGAGGACTGGTGCAACGGCAACGCAGGCATGTTCGGCGGCTCTAACGTCGGCGCCAGCCAGGAGTTCGCCGCCGGAAATCAGCCCAAGCACCTGCGCTGCATCATCCCCTGCGATTGCAGCGCCGACTTCTACTACCAGAACTACCCCAACGGCGTGAGCATCATGCCCGAGGTCAAACGCCCCAAGATGCCTCCTGTGCTGGGCATCCCCGTGGATGACGACCCCGCGCCGGACTATCCCATGGCCCACAAAGCCCTGGAAGGCCACCAGTTCAACATGGGCTTTCTGGAGCAGTATGGCCCCGACATGCACCGGGACGACGTCAATCCCAAGATCGGCTACGCCCCCAACATGGAGATCCCCGTCTGGGAGAAAATGGACCTCATCCGTCACGGTCATGTGGTCACCTACCCTTACGGCGCGTGGTTTGATCCCGGCTGCACCAATAAGATCTTCGAGTGGAAGCGCTGGGGCGGCAAACTCCTGCTGGGGCCCTGGCGTCACACCGAGGTCTACCGCCCCACCTGCGAGTTTCCGGAGGGCAACTTCGACTGGCAAGCCGACCATCTGGCCTTTTTTGACAAGCATCTCAAGGGCATTGACAACGATACCATGTCCCAGCCCCCCATTCTCTACTACACCGTAGGCGACGAGGAGCCCTGGCACTACGCCGCCGACTGGCCTCTGGACAGCCAGACCAATCCGCAGCTGCGCCTGAGCGCCGGGGGGGAACTGGTTGACGGCAGCGTCGAGGCCGGCACCATTGACTACAAGGTCCGCAACGACATCATCTTTTTCGACAATATGGGCCGTATGGACCGCCTGATCAAAAAAGATCTGGCCGAGGAAAACGCCAAGTGCATCACCTTCACCACAGCCCCCTTGGAGAAGGATCTGGAGCTGAGCGGCTTTGCGGTCATTGAGCTCTACGCTACCAGCACCCACAGCGACGGCATCTTCTACGCCCAGCTGGAGGAGATCAAGCCCGACGGCTTCGTCCGCGGCATCACCGAGGGTATGCTCCGCGCCCGCAGCGCCAAATTGAGCCGCAACCCCGCCTACGATGCCCTGGGTCTGCCCTACCACAGCAGCCTCAAGCGTGACGATGTGGCCCTCTCCCCTGACAAGCCTACCCTCCTGGCCTTCCACCTGGAAGCCACCAGCCAGATCATCAAAGCCGGTTCCCGGCTCTGCGTCGCCGTCTGCTGCGGCGGCAACAAATTCAACCAGCCTCTTGACATGCCCGACGACGTCACCGTGACCTTCCATTTTGGCGGTGAACACGACGCCCTGCTGCGCCTACCCGTCATCGCGCCCAACGTCACCAAGTTTGTCGGCCGGAAGGAGACCGTCTACGCCTTCAAACGGGCCATCTACCGCCAGACGGCCGAGGGCTGGACCTGCCATCCCTGCAAGCAGGTCTACCCCGCCAAGGACGGCATGCACTTTGTCACTGAGGACTTCACCGCCATCCGCACCCAGGCGGGCGACACCATGACCCTCTCTTTCGAGGGCTTCACCGGCAGTGGTAAGCTCCCAGACCGCATGACCTTCCGCGAAACGAGCACAGAGATCGTCAAGACCGTCGATCCGATGATGAAACAGTTTAGGAAGCGCGTTCCGCAGATCACCCCAACTTACCGCAACCTCTACGTGGCGACCGTTCCCTGCAAATGGGAGGCCCCGGGCCAGATGAATCCCCAGCCGGTCAACACGCTGGATCTGCACATCGACCTGGCGCTGCCCGAGGGTGAGGGGCCCTTCCCCTGCATTGTCCATATCCACGGGTTTGGCGGCAACAACCACCAGTTCGAGGCCATCACACCCCGCCTGCTGGAGCGCGGCTACGCCTGCGCCAGCATTGACTACCGCTTGATGCCTCCCAACGTCTGGCCGTCCAGCGCAGAGGACGCCCGCGCCTGCGTGCGCTACCTCAAGGCCCACAGCGCTGAGCTCAAGCTCGATCCCACGCGCTTTGGTCTCATCGGCGGCTCCATGGGCGGCCACCTGAGCACCATGCTGGCAGCCTGCAACGGCAACGAGGCGGATGAGGGCGACATCGGTGGCAACCTCGAGTGGAACTGCTCTGTCAAGGCCTCCGTCTCCCCCTTCCCGCCCACAGACTTCTTCACCTTCGGCGAGGACTGCGCCTGGCAATGGCCGCACCAGCCGGACAAGGTCGCCAATGGCGACGGCCCCTTCGCTCCCCTGGCCTCTGAGCTGGGATGGACTGGCCCCGGCAAGGGCATGGGCGACATCAAGCACCATCTGTTTGACGCCGACCCGAAGTATCAGGCCCTCATCGCCCTGGCCAAGGACGCCAGTTCCGTCTACCACGTCACGGAAAACAGCGCCCCCATCTGCTTTGTCCACGGCATCAGCGAGTGCGGCATCCAGGTCCCCATGGGCCAGAGTGTGCGGATGTTCGAGGCCCTGACCCGCAAGGGCGTCAAGAGCCTTCTGCTGTGCAACAACAACGGTCCCTACGGCGCAGACCCCGAGGTCCAGACGGCCATGCTCGATTTCCTCTGCAACCGCGTATAAACGCGAAACGGCAGCATCGCTTTTTGTCTGCCCCAGCCGGGTATACAGTGGGGCTCTGTGCTCCCACGGTATGCCCTGCTGGGGTGGGCTCGGCATTTTC
>CALWWH010000076.1 GCA_944385195.1 uncultured Oscillospiraceae bacterium
CGATAAACCTCCTGTTATTTTTCTAATGTTGTTTTTTTGGCCTATGCGCCTAGGGTAAGTATATATGTTTTTTGTTTAAAAAGCAAGCTTTATCACAATACTGCATAGAAGTACTTGCATCGAAGGGATTCATGTAGTATACTATTATTTGTTATTTTCATTTAAAGAAGGGATCAGATTGCAGAAAACCAAGAAGTATGGCATGGATCTGACTCAGGGCAACATTCTCAGGCAGCTCCTGACGTTCATGCTCCCCCTGCTGGCGTCGAACATTGTCCAGCAGCTGTACAATGTCGTCGACATGGTCGTCATCGGACAGTTTGTCGGCCCGGAAGGCACCGTCGGCGTCTCTACCGGCGGTCAAGCAGCCCAGTTCCTCACCATGATCTCCATGGGCCTGGCCACTGGCGGCCAAATCTACATCTCCCAGCTTACCGGCGCTAAGCAAACCGGAAAAATCAACGATGCCATTGGCACACTCCTTACCTTTGTCTTAATCTGCTCAGTGGTATTTATGGTCGTAGGCATGGCCTGCAATGAGCTCATCATCGACCTGCTGGAAACTCCTCCGGAAGCCATCAGTGAAACCCGAGACTATATGCTTATCTGCTTCCTGGGTTTCCCCTTTATCTTTGGATATAATGCCGTTTGCGCGGTCCTGCGCGGCATGGGTGACAGCCGCCGTCCCCTGATTTTCATTTGTATCGCCGCAGTCAGCAACGTCATATTTGATCTGATTCTGGTCGCAGGCTTAAAAATGGCTTCAGCGGGTACTGCCATCGCCACCGTCATGGGGCAGGCACTGAGCTTCATCTTCTCCATCGTATTCCTCTATAAAAAGCGCGATAGCTTTGACTTTGACTTCAAGCTCAAAAGCTTCGCCATCCGCAAAGAGCATCTGATCATCTTCCTGAAACTGGGTGTGCCCCAAATGGTTCAGAGTGCCTGCATCCAGCTGACGGTCATGTACGTCAACGCGCTGATCAATGTCTATGGCCTGGTCGCCTCTGCCACCAACAGCGTTGGCAACAACATCACCCGCCTGGCCAACACCATCACCCAGAGCATGAACCAGGGCTGCGCCGCCATGATCGGCCAGAACCTGGCTGCTGGCAAGCAGGAGCGAGCCAAGAAGGTCGTCCTCACTGGCCTGACCATCGCCCTGGCCCTGGCTGTGATCAACTCTCTGCTGGCAGTCCTCATTCCCAGGCAGATCTATCGGATCTTTTCCACTGATCCGGAGGTCATTGAATTCGGCGTTGTGTTTATGAAGACCGCAATCATCGTCTTTTTCCTGTCCTCTATCATGGGTCCCTTCCAGTCCATGGTTACCGGCTCAGGCTTTGCCATGTTGGGTCTGGCCGTGGGCATTCTGGACGGCGTCGTGTTCCGTCTGGCTTTCAGCTGGTTTTTCGCAGATCTGCTGGGTATGGAGGTTGTGGGCTATTTTCTGGCCAACGGCTTGGCCCGTCTTGGTCCAGTCATCATCTGCGGCGGCTACTTCCTCAGCGGCAGGTGGCGTACCCGCAAACTGCTCGTCAAGCGACCAGAGCCGGAAACTGAAGAAGCAAATTGCGTAGAAGAGGCTGTGACAACAGGCTGATGCAAGGCGGTGAGTCCCCCAGTCCGGACTCACCGCCCTATTTGTTGTAAGAGAAAACCACACCGCTGCGCATTGCAGCGGCGTGGTCGGATGTAAACTCAATACTTATTTTTCTTACGCTTTTCCAGGTCATGAGAGATCTTGTGCTTAGCCTGAAAATCTGACAGAATCTTTGTATAGGATTCTTCGTAGTAGCCATCGGATAGGCGGAAACTGGTGCGGCCGCCGTCGGTGATGATTTCGCATGTGTTGGTGTTCTTACGCATAGCGCGGGCGTTGCCGGCAACCTCGCCAGGGCCTTCCCACAACAGGCAGAAGATATCCTCTGCCGGATACTCACGGGCGTGTATACGATACGGAATCTTAACCTCGTTGACGACAATCGCGTTCTCGTAGACATCAATGCCGGCCTTGGTCAGCAGCAGCAGACAGTGGCAGAACAAAGCCGCACCAATGACTCCCAGAATGACCATTGCGGTGATCTTGCCCTGCGTGAAGCCACCGGACAGGCAGTTGAAAAGAACAACGATGGCAGCAACCAGCAAAATGGCGCCAATGACCATCGGGCCAAGGCAGGCAAGAACCTGTACCTTGATGTGCGCGGTTTTCTTCCCGTATTTGTTTTCCATTATGATCCCCCTATAAATAGTTTTTCATATCATAACATATTCCTTTGGAAAAGTCAGCAGACAATTCGTAGAATTACAAGGGAAACTTTTGTCCATTTCGTCAAATTATTTCCCAATTATAATCGTATTTTTTCGTTTATGTATACACATCCATCCGCACAATGGCCGTCTGCACATTGCTTGATCTGCACTGGACGTCGGCGCCATTGTGTGGTATGATTGTGTGGCATGATAATATAGTTATGTCGGGGGGATCCCAATGCAATACGAAAACCTGCCGCTGCGTCCGCTTTCTGATACCCTGGCTGAGGCCATCGTACAGAGCATCGACATCACCGGCGCCCGTTTCCGCGGAGACGCCGGATTGCAGGATCTCTATGGTCTGGGGATAGAACGCTGCTGCTTCTCCGGCTGCCGCCTGACCGGCTGCGATTTCACCCGCACCACACTGGTGGATGTACGGTTTGAGCACTGCGATCTCTCCGGCGTACGGTTCGATGACGCTGGGCTACACCGGGTGCAATTTCTCGACTGTCGCATCACGGGGGCACATTTTAATAGCACGCTTTGGGATGAAGTCCAGGCCCAGAGCAGCGTCTTCGACTACGCCAATCTGATCCGCTCAGAGTGGAGACAATGCCGCTTGCAGAGCAGTTTCCGGGATACCGCGCTCTCAGAGCTGACAGTCAGGAAAAGCTGCGTCGATGGCTGCGACTTTACCCGCGCCGACTTTACCCACGCTCACATCTCCGGTTTGGATCTGTCCCAGGCTGTCATTGAGGGCACGCTGTTCGCTCTAGATGGCTTGAAAGACGTCAAGGTCTCCCGCGACCAGGCCGGAGCGTTGGCCCGGCTGTTGGGCCTTGTCATCGTTTAAGGAGGATTTGCCATGCCGCAGACCGATCCAGGCCGCATCTACATCCCTGTGATGAAGGCGTTTAAAAACGATAACATCTTCACCGGTTCGGCTGGAATGCTGCGATTCCGACTGGTGCCGATGTTGGAGGATCAAGAGATTCAATCTGAAGTCTGGTACGGAGAATACTGCTACGAAAAGAGCCAGATTGCTCAAACGCAGCGATTTCCGCTCTCGGAGGAAGGCCGCGAGGCCCTTCGTAATTATTTAGAAGCACTGCGCGATAACATGCACTAAGCCTTCTTTCCCATGGGCAGCTGCGCCAAAATCACCGCCGCAAACATCAGACCGCAGCCCACCAGTTCCATGCCGCTGAGGGTATCATGCAGAATAATCCAGCCGCAGATGCACGAAAAGACGCTCTCCATACTCATAAGAATCGAGGCGACCGTCGGGTCTGTGTGTTTCTGGGCCACTACTTGCAGCGTAAAAGCCACACCGCTGGAGAGGATTCCCGCATAGGCAATGCTCCATTTTGCCCGCCATATGGCATCCCAGCCGGTCTGCTCGGTGAACAGAGCGATAAGCGTGGACAAAACAGCACAGCATACGAACTGCATCATACTCAGCGCCACCGGGTCGGTTTTGGATGCAAAATGATTCACCACCAAAATATGTCCTGCAAAAAGTAGCGCGCAGAGCAAAAGTATCAGCTCGCCCACATTGAACCCGCCCTTCAGACCGCTGAGCAGGGCCAGCCCCACAACCGCCAGGGCAATGCTGATCCAGATCAGCACGCTGGTTTTCTTCCGGGAGAGAAGGAAGGAGAGTACCGGCACCATCGGCACATAGAGCGTAGTGAGAAAGCCGGCTTTACTGGTGGAGGCACCCAGGGTCATACCAATCTGCTGCGCAGCGGAGGCTGCACACAGCGCCAGGCCGCAGAACAGACCTCCGCTGAGCAGCGGTTTCCAATCCCAGGAGATCTTTGCCTGTTTGCAGCGCCAGGCAACCAGTGGAATGAGCACCACAATTCCCAGGTAAGAGCGCAGGGACAGATATGTAAATGGCTCTACCAAATTGGCGCCGATGCTCTGGGCCACAAAAGCCGAGCCCCAGATCAGCGCTGCCAGCAGCAGCAGTAAATTTGCGCGCATTGCATTCATGATTTCATTCTCCTTTCCGGAATCGTCCGGATTACACTATCACAGCAACCCAAAAAAGTCAACAAATTGAGTATGAATTGGAGGAAACCACAAATGAAGATCCCGCAGAGACACGAAGTTGACCCGAAATACCAATGGGCAACCACTGACCTTTTCCCCACTGATGAGGCTTGGGAAGAGGCCTATGCCCAGGCCGAGGCTCTGATTCCCGGCCTGGCTGCCTATGCCGGCAAGCTGGGCACGGCCCAGGGACTGTACGACTATCTGACCGCCAAGGATAGCGCCAATGCGCTCATTCGCCGCGTCAGCCAGTATGCCAGCCTGCGCACCGACGAGGATTCCCGCGTGGCTAAGTATCAGGACTACTCCGCCCGCACCGGTCTGATGAACACCAAGCTTAGCGCCGCCATTGCCTGGGAAACTCCCGAGCTGCTGGCTCTGGAAGACGAGGTCCTCGAGGGCTTCTACGCCGCCATCCCTGCTCTGGAAGGCTATCGCCGCTACATCAGTTCTCAGCGCCGCTTCCGCGCCCACACGCTGAGCCAGCCCGAAGAGGCTCTGCTGGCTGCTGCCGGCAACATGGCCCGGGCCCCGCAGACGGCCTACTCCATGCTCTCTAACGCCGACCGCACCTATCCCGATGCCCTGGACAGCGAGGGCAACGCCCATCCCGTCACCAACGGTACGCTAGTGCCCCTGGAGTCCAGCACCGACCGCGTCCTGCGCAAAAACGCCTTTGAAAGCTACTACCGTGTCCTAGACAGCCAGAAAAACACCACCGCTTCCCTGCTCAGCAGCAACATGAAGCAGCTGCAATTCTTCTCTGATGCACGCAAGTACCCCTCCTCTTTGGCAGCTTCCACGTTCCGCAACAATGTCCCCGAGGAGGTCTACCACAACCTAATCGACTCCGTGCACAAGAACATGGCAACCATGCACCGCTATGTCCGCCTGCGCAAGAAGCTGCTGGGCGTCGACGAACTGCACATGTACGACGTCTATGCCCCGATGGTACCCGACGGCAACACGGAGTACCCCTACGAAGAGCAGAAAAAGATCGTCTACGAAGCCCTGGCGCCCCTGGGCGAGGACTATCGCGCCATTTTGAAGGAGGGCTTTGAGTCCCGCTGGATCGACGTCCGTGAGAACGCCGGCAAGCGCTCCGGCGCTTACTCCTCCGGCGGCATGGTGCACCCCTATGTTCTGCTCAACAACCACGACACCTTGGACAACATGTTCACCCTGGCCCATGAGATGGGTCACGCCATCCACAGCTACCTGTCCAACAAGACCCAGCGCCTGGTGGACAGCAATTATGTCATCTTTGTCGCTGAGGTTGCCTCCACCTGCAACGAGGCCCTGCTGATGGAGTACATGCTCAAGCACACCACCGACAAAAAGCAGCGCGCTGTGCTGATCAACCACTTCCTGGAGCAGTTCAAGGGCACCATGTTCCGCCAGACCATGTTTGCCGAGTTTGAGCGCGCCTGCGGCGAGATGACCCAGAAGGGCGAGACCATGACCGCCACCAAGCTCAACAGCCTCTACCTGGATCTGAACAAAACTTACTTTGGCCCGGATATGATCTCCGACGATCTGATTGCCCTGGAGTGGAGCCGTATTCCTCACTTCTACCTCAACTATTACGTTTTCCAGTACGCCACCGGCTACGCCGCCGCCATCGCGCTGTCCCGCCGCATCCTGCGCGAGGGCGCCCCCGCGGTCAAGGACTATCTGGAGTTTCTGTCCGGCGGCTGCTCCAAGAGCCCCATCGACCTGCTCAAGGGCGCCGGCGTCGACATGACCACTACCGCCCCCATCGACGACGCCTTGAAGCTCTTTGATGAGTTGGTCGCCGAGATGGAGGAGCTGACTTCCAATCTGTAAG
>CALWWH010000077.1 GCA_944385195.1 uncultured Oscillospiraceae bacterium
GTCTGGTTTGGCAGGCCGTACATCAGGTCGATGCTGATGTTCTCAAAGCCGGCGATTTTGGCGTTCTCCACCGCCAGACGGGCCTGCTCCCAGTTGTGGGGACGGCCCAAGGCGCGCAGATGCTCGTCGCTGGCTGACTGGACGCCGATGGAGATGCGGTTGAAGCCCGCGCGGACGAGGGCATGCATCCCCCGGGGGCTGACGGAGTCCGGGTTGGCCTCCAGGGTGATCTCCGCGTCGCGGGCGACATTGAAGCGCCGGTGCAGCTCGGCGAGGAGGCGCTTGAGGTTGCTCACCCCATAGAAACTGGGGGTACCGCCGCCGAAATAGATCGTGTCGACCACGTAGCCCGGGGCGCGGGCTGCCGCCTCACGGATGTGCTGCAAAAGCCCACTGAGGTAGTCCCGCATCAGCTCGCCATTGCGGCCGCCGCCCAGGGAGTAGAAGTCGCAGTACTCGCACTTACTGCGGCAGAAGGGGATGTGGATATAGATACCCAAGGGTTTTTGCTCCCCGGTGCTTGCTTTGCGTACCATAAATAGACCTCCTTGGTCGGTTTCGGCCTTTATCATACCGTATTTCTTAGAATTTGTAAAGGGTAGGCTGATATATGAAATCCAGCATACTTTCAAAGAGATTCCCGGTTTTCCCGGCGCTTATGATAATAACAAAGCCCTCCACTGGCACTGCGCTAACTCCACTGGGCCTTCGGCCGGAGTGCAGTGACCTCATTCATCATCCAGCTTGAGCACGGCCATAAACGCCTCGCTGGGCACAGAGACGGTGCCGAACTGGCGCATGCGCTTTTTGCCTTCCTTCTGCTTCTCCAGCAGCTTCTGTACACAGCGGTGTGCATACACCCGGAGAGTGGCAATATTCGCTCTTGCTACGGCAGAAGTGGATATCGCTATAGAAGCTTGAGGGCTTCTTATCTTGATTTTCTGCTATTCGTTTGATTCTTGCATCTTCTAATTTTTTAAGCAAATTTATTTATAATTCATTTCAAATCTATTGGCAATTCGTTATTTTCAATGTAATATAATTGTATGCAAGGAGGCTTTTGGGATGAACAAGTTCCCGCTAATATCAATCGCTAAAGTAATCCTCTGTTTACTGATTTTCCTGCTAAGCGGCTGTGCTCAAAATCCCAAAATGGGCGATGACATTCCGGCAGAATCTGATGCCATAGATTATATCCAATACATGCCACAAAATCTTATGTTGGATAAACAGGAATTGAACAGCTTGGAAGTATTTAGTTTGACCACACATAATCGTGCAATCAACGATGCAGTCACCCAACAACTTGTTAAGGACTTTTTTAATCAATTATCTCCTTTAGCTGTCCCTGTTTCAAAGGACGAATTTGAGAACAGCTGGTTTATAAGCGGGCTCATCTATATTGCGTTCCAAACCACGGATGGAAGCTATTTAATTTATGGAGATGTCCCATCTAAAATCCTAGTGCGTTTCGTAAAAGGGGGTGATGATCAGAGATGCTATGGTAAATATAGCGTAACTACAGATGCATTTGACTCATTCGTATCATATATTTATGGGCATTCGGAAACGGAGAATATAGATCATAGTAAGTAAACAACAAGACAGCTTCTGACTTTCATTCTCATTTTCACAATGCTTCTTCCCCTATCCGCCTCACCAATTCTCGCAATTGCGACAGATGGCATCAATCACGCGCAAAACATTTCCACATTGGAAATCGCTTATCTCGAAAGGGTTTTGCCGTTTTTAATTCATTCGGTAGATTCCGGGGTTAGTATCTTCAGCACCTATACCATCGGTACGCAGATTCCGTCATACTTCTCTCAGGAAGACTATGCAACTGCTTTGCACGAATAACCCATAATTTCAACTTCATCTAATGGGGAGAGGCCTGTATATTCAGGTCTCTCCCCATAGTCTTTTACTCATCCAGCTTGAGCACGGCCATAAACGCCTCGCTGGGCACAGAGACGGTGCCGAACTGGCGCATGCGCTTCTTGCCTTCCTTCTGCTTCTCCAGCAGCTTCTTCTTACGGGTGATGTCGCCGCCGTAGCACTTGGCCAGGACGTCCTTGCGCAGCGCCTTGACCGTCTCGCGGGCGATGACCTTGCCGCCGATGGCCGCCTGGATGGGGATCTCGAACAGCTGGCGGGGGATGGTCTGCTTGAGTTTCTCGCAGATACGGCGGCCGCGGGCGTAGGCCTTCTCCTCGTGGACGATGAAGCTCAGGGCGTCGATGACGTCGCCGTTGAGCAGAATGTCCAGCTTCACCAGCTTGCTCTTGCGGTAGCCGGTGATCTCGTAGTCCAGGGAGGCGTAGCCGCGGGTGCGGGACTTGAGGGCGTCGAAGAAATCGTAAATGATCTCGTTGAGCGGCATGTCGTAGTGCATCTCCACGCGGTCGGTCCCCTGATAGGTCATGTCCAGATACTCGCCCCGGCGTTCCTGACACAGCTCCATGATATTGCCGACATACTCCGGCGGGGTGAGGATGTTGGCGCGGACAAAGGGCTCGCTGGCCGACTCGATCTCCGACGGGTCGGGGTACTCTGAGGGGTTCATGACCCGCTCCACCGTACCGTTGGTGCGAGTCACCTCGTAGATGACCGAGGGGACGGTGGTGATCAGGTCGAGGTTGAACTCCCGCTCGATGCGCTCCTGGATGACGTCCATATGCAGCAGCCCCAAAAAGCCGCAGCGGAAGCCGAATCCCAGGGCCACGGAGGTCTCCGGCTCATAGAATAAAGAGGCGTCGTTGAGCTTGAGCTTCTCCAAAGCGTCGCGCAGGTCGGTGTACTTGGCGCTGTCGGCCGGGTAGATACCGGAGAAGACCATGGGCTGCACGGAGCGGTAGCCGGGCAGTGGCTCAGGGGCGGGATTGTCCACGCCGGTGACGGTATCGCCCACGCGGGTGTCGGCGACGTTTTTGATGCTGGCGGTGAAGTAGCCGACCTCCCCGGCGCCCAGCTGCTCGCAGGGCTCCATGCCGATGGGGCGCAGATAGCCGGTCTCAACGACCTTATACTCCGCCCCGGAGGCCATCAGACGCACGGTCTGGCCGGTACGCAGCACGCCGTCCATGACGCGCAGATAGACGATGACGCCGCGATAGCTGTCGTACTGACTATCAAAGATCAGGGCGCGCAAGGGCGCCTCCCGGTCTCCCTCAGGGGCCGGGACCTCCTTGACGATCATCTCCAGCACATCGTGGATGTTGAGGCCCACCTTGGCGCTGATGAGCGGCGCCTCGTCACAGGGCAGCCCGATGATGTCCTCGATCTCCCGCTTGACCCGCTCCGGGTCTGCCGCGGGCAGGTCGATCTTGTTGATCACCGGCAGGACTTCCAGTCCCGCGTCAATGGCCAGATAGGTGTTGGCCAGGGTCTGGGCCTCCACCCCCTGGGCGGCGTCCACGACGAGGATCGCGCCCTCGCAGGCGGCAAGACTGCGGCTGACCTCGTAGTTAAAGTCCACGTGGCCCGGGGTGTCGATCAGGTTGAAGGTATAGGTCTGGCCGTCATCGGCGGCGTAATCCAGCTTGACGGCGCGGGCCTTGATGGTGATGCCGCGCTCACGCTCCAGCTCCATATTGTCCAGCAGCTGATTTTCCATCTCCCGGGCGTCCACGGCCTTGCACTGCTCCAGCAGGCGGTCTGCCAGCGTGGATTTGCCGTGGTCGATATGCGCTATGATGGAGAAATTGCGCAGTTTGTTCCGTTCGGTCATGCTTTCACCTCAGGTGTAAGTCTGCATAGCAATACATGATAACTATACCGTATTTTCCCCCATTTGTAAAGCAGAAAACGCACCCGCGCCGCCGGGTCTGCATAGGATGCAGAGAAAGGAGGGGATCTGATGCTTGCAATGGAACGGGAGCAGGCCGTATGGGACCGGGTGTCACTGGCACAGGAGCCGCCGCGGCCGTCTATCACGGCGGATCAACTGCTGGATTGGGCTTGCCACGAGTGCCAAGATGCATGTCTGTACCGCTGGCTGGCACGCTGCCTGCCCAAGTGCGCCGAGCCATGGCTAAAGGAATTGGCCTGTGACGAGCAATCTCACGCCAAGCGCCTGGCGGCGCAATACTACCTCGCCACCGGGTGCAGGCCCAAACTCTGCTCGGACTTCACACCGACCTGTCAGCCCTTGGAGCACCTGCGCCGGCGATATCAGGAAGAGTTGGCTGGGTCTAACGCCTATTTTGCCGCCGCCCAGAACGCCGAAGGCGAGCTGCAGGAACTGCTGGACTGCTTGGCGCGGGATGAGGCCCGCCACGCGCGGATGGTGATGTGCGTGCTGGAGTGCATACTGTAACGCCAGAAGGACCGTAAGACTTTTTTTCGCGCTAAAAACCCGGTGCAGAGGGATTGATAGCTCCCCTTGCACCGGGTTTTCTTGGGTTTTTGTTATTTAACCTTCGAATATGTATGTTGCTTTTTGTCAAAGACGGAGATCCCCAGGGACACCAGAATGCCCGCCACGGCCAGGCCCGCCATGAGCAGATAGACCGCAAAATAGCTCTGGGTGCTGTCGTACAGCGCCCCGGCAACGGTGCTGCCGAAGGAGGCAATGATCAGGTTCAGGTTGACCATTGGCAGGTTGACGGCATAGTGCTTCGGGCCGTAGTAGGTGTTGACGAAAGCAGAGTTGCTGGGCGTGACACCGCTGTAGGCCAGGCCGCCGCAGATGAATCCGATGACAATCAGCACAAAGCTGCCGGTTTGCAGCGCCAGGACCAGGAGAATGGCGGTGACAATAAAGGCCAGGCTGATGGCCAGCATGGTTTTGCTGCGGCCGATGCGGTCGAACATACCGCCAAACAGAATGCGGCCCAGACCGTTGAAAATGGAGATCAGTCCGACCACGGTAGCAATGGTGCCGGCATCGACGCCGGTGCCGACCTCGCGGGCAACGCCGGAGGCCTGGGAGATCAGAGACAAGCCGGAAGCGGACAGCAGGATCGCCCAGACAAAGTACAGCCAGAAGGTCGGGGTACGGAGCATTTGACCGGTGGTGGACTCGCTGAGCACCTTACCGACCCTCTTCTTCTGCTGAGCGGCGGGGAGCCGGAAGTCCGCGCCGGGCTTGTTAAGCAGAAACCCGCAGATGGCGAACAGCACCACGATGACAACCCCGATGACGCGGAAGCCCACGCGCCAGCCATCGATGGCATCGGGAATTGTCGCCTGGTAGACCTTGCCGATGAGGAAGCTGCCCAGGCCAAAGCCCATGAGCAAAATGCCGGAGATCAGGCCCTGCTGGTCCGGGAACCAGCGGCTGACGGTGCTCATGACGGCATTATAGCAAAAACCAGAGGCAAAACCGCAGCAGACGCCGAATCCCAGATACAGCGCGGCCAGGCCCTGGGTATAGGAGCTGACCACGAAGCCCAGCACAAAGAGAACCCCGGCGACCCAGATATTAATCTTCTGGGAGAGCTTTTTCGCCAGTACCCCGGCCACCAGGCCGCCCACGCAGAAGAACGTCATCACCAGCGTGAAGGTCAGAGACAGCTCACTCTGGCTCCACTGGGGAAACTCCGCCGCAATGGGAGAGGACAGGACGCTCCAGGCATAAACCAGGCCGGCGAAGAGCAGGATGACCGTGCCGACCGCCGCATAGAGCCAACGGATGTTTTGTTTGTTCATATGTTCTCACCTATTTCCCTTTTTTGCCTATATATTATAACATATCCTACAGTGTTTGCAAGGCATTGTGACGATTTTTCTGTGATGGTTTGGCATAGAATATTGCAAAAAAGAGGGCCCCTGCCTGCGGCAGGGGCCTTCACGTATCAATAACGCACCGTCTTTGCCGGCCGGGGCTTGCTGGCTTATTTCTTGCTCAGGCCCAGGGCGTCCCAATTCTTTACGAAATACTCTACACCGGAGACCACCGTGGTGAGCACAATGATCCAGGTGATGACTTCTGCAAACCAACCGGGGATGAAGCTTAGAAACAGCATCCCCATCATGATGCACAGGCCGGCCATGGTAGAGGCCGTCTTGATCTTTCCAGACCATCCGGCTGCGATGACCCGTCCGTTGCCCACAGCCACCATCCGCAACCCGGAGACGGCAAACTCACGGGCCAGGACGATCATCAGCGCCCAGGAGGGGAACATCTCCCAGCCAACGAAGATGACCATGGCGGCAATGACCAACAGCTTGTCGGCCAGAGGGTCCAGAAACTTGCCAAAATCGCTGACCTGGTTGTAGTGGCGGGCGATGTAGCCGTCGATGAAGTCGGTACAGGAGGCGACGATGAAAACAATCAGCGCGGGGATAAACAGATTGGCATACATGAGGATCATGTATACGGGGATGAACGCCACCCGAATGAGGGTAATCTTACTGGCAGTGGTCATTTGCTTATTCCTCCGTTTCCACTAGGGCGTCATCGCCTTCCAGCGCGCGGCCCATCAAATCCAAATCGAGAACACCTTCGATGAGGACGTCGACAAACTGGCCCTCCCGCAGCTGCTTGCTGCCGGAAAAGAAGACCTTGCCGTCGATATCCGGAGAGTCGGCATAGGTGCGGCCGTACCAGGTCTCCGCGATGCGGTCGTATCCCTCGCAGAGGACGGTCATGACCTTGCCCAGGCGGCTGTCGTTGTACTGGTCCATGATGCGGGATTGCAGCTGGCCGATAATGTCAGCCCGATGCAGAGCGACCTCATTGGGCGGGTAGTCCATGGCAGCGGCGGGGGTGCCCTCCTCCGGGGAGAAGGCGAAGCAGCCCACGCGCTCGAGTTTGTGCCGGCGCAGGAAGTCGCACAGTTCGTCAAAGGCCTCCTCGGTCTCGCCTGGCAAGCCGGTGATCAGGCTGGTGCGGAACACTGCGCCGGGGATGCGTGCCCGCAGCTTGGGGAAGAGCTCCTCCAGCCAGGCCTTGTCGCCGCGGCGGTTCATCTTGCGCAGGATCTCGTCGTTGACATGTTGGATGGGGATGTCCAAATACTTCACGATCTTATCCTCGCTGGCAATCACGTCGATGAGCTCATCGGTGATCTCATCGGGGTAGAGATAGTGCACGCGGACCCAGCGCAGCTCTTCAATGGCGCACAGCTGCCGCAGCAGCTCCGGCAGGCAGCGCCTACCGTAGAGGTCCAGGCCGTAGCGGGCGGTGTCCTGGGCGACGACAATCAGTTCCTTGACGCCGTTGGAGGCCAGAATCCTGGCCTCTTCCACCAGCTTTTCCATGGGGCGGGAGCGGTACTTGCCCCGCAGGGAGGGAATGACGCAGTAAGAGCAGCGGTTGTCGCAGCCCTCCGCGATCTTCAGGTAGGCAAAATACTCCGGTGTGGTCAGTACGCGGCCGCAGTCGGGCTCCTCTGCGTCGATGTCCCCGAAGATGGCGGGCTTCTCGTCCCGGAACAGCGCGTCAACGGCCTCGACCACATCGCAGTAGCTGCCGGTACCCAGCACGCCGTCGACCTCCGGCAGCTCGCTCAGCAGCTCTAACTGATAGCGCTGGGGAAGGCAGCCAGTGACGAGGATCTTGCCAATCTTGCCCTCGGCCTTCAGCGCTGCCATCTCCAGGATCTCGTTGATGGCCTCGCTCTTGGCGCTCTCGATGAAACCGCAGGTATTGACGATGACCGCATCCACGTCCTCGACCTGTGCAGTCACCTCATAGCCTGCCGCGTCGAGGAGATAGAGCATCTGCTCTGCGTTGACTTGGTTTTTGGCACAGCCCAGAGAGACAATGCCGATGGTTTTTGCCATGTTGGGTTCCTCCAGTGTATTAAGACAATTTCATTGTGTCTGCTGCCCGGCGCTGCTGGCTCATTGACACTGCTCATCCTCCAGCGACAGCTCGTATTTTTGCAGGGCCGCTTTGATATCACCCCAGCTGTGGCCGCGGCGGCGCAGGGCGTCAATGAGTCTCTGCTGCTGCTTCCGGTCCGGGCGCCGGCCCCGGAGTTTTTGTGCGATGAATTGGTCGATGGCCTCATCCGGCGCCGGGAGATTCTCCAGCGCCGCATCCCAAAACTCCCTCGGGACTCCTTTCGCCGCCAGCTCCTGCCGGATGCGGGCGGCGCCATAGCCTCTGGCGGCATAGCGCTGGGCCAGGCGCTGGGCCAGCTTCTCGTCATCGACGGCCCCAATATCCCGGAGCCAGTCCGCAGCGGCGTCGGCATTCTCCTGGGTCTCACCTTTGCAAACCAATCGTCTTCGCAGTTCCCTATCGGAGACCGCCGTGGAGGACACAATCCGCACCGCCCGTAGGCGGGCGTTGGCAGCCGCGGCAGCCCGCTGTAGGGTCTGCCACTGATCCTCGGTCAAAACCTTGCCGGTGTAAAGAGCCAGATCCGCCGCCACGCTGACGGCGGTTTTGATGACCGTACCATCTTCAAAGACGATCTTGCAGCGGCTGCTGTCGCCGGTGATGGGCTGCAAGGACTTGATCTTCAAGCTCAGGCGTCCTCAAAGTCGTCGGCGCTGACGTCGACGCCCTTTTCTGCCGCCACAGCCGGAGCGGCTTTCTTCGCCTTGCCCACCAGCGTGGCCATATTGGCGCGGATATCGGCCTCCAGCTTGTCGCAGACGTCGGGATGATCGACCAGATACTGCCGCACCGTGTCGCGGCCCTGGCCGATGCGGTCCTCGCCCATAGAAAACCAGCTGCCGGACTTGTGAATCAGGTCCAGCTCGACGCCCAAGTCGATCAGCTCGCCGTAGCGGCTGATGCCCTCGCCGTACATAATGTCAAAGTAGGCCTCCTTAAAGGGAGGGGCGACCTTATTCTTGACAATTTTGGCGCGGGTGCGGTTGCCGACAAATTCAGACCCATTTTTGATGCTCTCCACACGGCGCACATCAATACGCACAGAGGCATAGAACTTCAGCGCATTGCCGCCGGTGGTGGTCTCGGGGTTGCCGTAGATGACGCCGATCTTGTTGCGGATCTGGTTGATAAAAATCACGACGCAGTTGGTCTTGGCAATGGAGCCGGCCAGCTTGCGCAGAGCCTGGGACATCAGGCGGGCGTGCAGGCCCATGAAGCTGTCGCCCATGTCGCCCTCGATCTCGGCGCGGGGAGTCAGCGCCGCGACGGAGTCAATGACAATGACGTCGACCGCACCGGAGCGGACCAGCGCATCTGTGATCTCCAGGGCCTGCTCCCCGTGGTCCGGCTGGGAAACCAGCATCGTATCAATATTGACCCCCAGGGCCGCGGCGTAGTCCGGGTCCAGAGCGTGCTCGGCATCGATGAAGGCGACCTCACCGCCCTGCTTTTGGGCCTGGGCCACGATGTGCAGCGCAAGGGTGGTCTTGCCGGAGGACTCCGGGCCAAAGATCTCGACGATACGGCCGCGGGGGACTCCCCCGATGCCCAGCGCCGCGTCCAGAGCCAGAGAGCCGGTGGGAATCGCGTCAACCACCATCTCGGGCTTATCGCCCAGACGCATCACAGCGCCCTTGCCGAAGTTCTTCTCAATCTGACCCAGCGCGTTCTTCAGCGCTTTGGCGCGGTCTTCTGCCACGCCGGGGGCTTCATAAGGCTTCTTCTTATCCATGTCACATATCTCCTCTTCTCCTGCCAGGGCAGGCCATTGAATGGATCTATTGTATCAACTGCCCTGTCCCTTTGATGGGACTTCCGGTTCTGTCAGCGGCAGGCGCGCGATGACCGCCCGCTGGATGCCGCCGGCATCGTCGGCCCACTCCTCGACGGCGCAGCCCGCCTCTTCCAGCAGCCCGCCTACCGCCGGGCCCTGGCCCATACCAAACTCAAAGGCCAAATAACCGCCGGGCTGGATGCGTCCTGCATAGTTGCTGATGATGGCGCGGTAGAAGTCCAGGCCGTCCGGCCCACCTTCGAGCGCCATTGCAGGCTCCCATTCGCGCACAGACTTGTCCAGCTGCAGCATCTGGGCGTCGGTGACGTAGGGAGGGTTGCTGACAATCATGTCGTAAGTACCAAAAAACTCCTCCGGCTCTTTGAACGCGTCCATTTGCAGCGCATTGACGCGCCCGGCAAAGCCCAGGGCCTGGATATTGTGCTTGCAGACGGCCAGGGCAGGCATGGACAGGTCGCCGCAGGTGACCCGGGCGTCGGGCACCTGGGAGGCCATGGCAATGCCGATGCAGCCGGTGCCGCAGCACAGATCCAGCACCCGGGGATGGGTCTGGGGATAGAGCTTCAGGCGCTTGACGGCCAGGTCGACCAAGGCCGTCGTGTCGTCCCGGGGGATGAGCGTATCGCGGGTAACCATGAAGGTCATGCCGTAGAAGTCCCACTGTCCCAGGACGTAGGCCAGGGGTTCTCCCTCTAAAATTCGGAAGACCATGCGCGCCAGCTTCTTATCCAGGTGCTCCGGGATGGGCTGGCGCATGTCCCGCAGCAGCTCTGTGGCGCTCTTGCCGGTGGCGCGCATCAGCAGCTGCCGGGCGACAAAGACCGCCTGCTCTCCTTCTGTGGGCTCCAACACGCGGCACATGTCCCGGAACACCTGGTGAAAGGTTTCCGCGGCTGTTACCAACGGTCATCGCCCTCCTTCTGCGGCAGAACGTGCTTCACAGCCACAATGCCGACCTCGATCATGGAGTCATCCGGCTCGCGGGTAGTGAAGTTTTGCAGGGCCAGGCCCGGCGCCGTCAAAATGCGGGTGAGCCAGTTGTCGTGCCGGCCCACCAGACGGTTAAACTCATAGCTGATGGCGACCACCACCGGCAGCAGCAGCAGGTGCAGGCCCATACGGACGGCGGTATTGCTGCTCTGGATGACGGAGCCCACCAGCACGCTGATAAACAGCACCACAAACAGGAAGCTGGTGCCGCAGCGGGGATGTTTACGGGTCTGGGCGCGGACGTTTTCCACCGTCAGAGGCAGGCCCATCTCGTAGCAGCGGATGGTCTTATGCTCCGCGCCGTGGTAGGAGAAGACCCGTTTCATGTCGCTCATACGGCTGACAAGGACCATATACAGCAGCAGCAGGCCGATCTTCAGACATCCCTCCAGGAGGTTGCGCAGGATGTAGTGGTCATGGACGGGTCTGATGAGCCCCACCAGGAAGGTTGGCAGCAGGAAAAAGAGCCCTATGCTCAAGGCCAGGCCCACCACCACAGTAAAGTAGATGATCAGCTTGTCCAGGGTCTGGGAGGGGATCTTTTTGCTCAGCCACTGGGAAAACCTGCCCGGCTCGTCCTCCTCCTCGGGGAAAAACTCTGCCGAAAACAGCAGGGCCTTGACCCCGCAGACCATAGAAGAGCCAAAGTTGACCACGCCGCGGAGAAAAGGCAGGCCCAGGATGGGGTATTTATCCTTGATCAGTTTCAGATCCTCGACCTTTTCCACCAGGCCGTCCGGCCCTCGGACAACGGTCGCCTGCTTCTGCGGTCCGCGCATATAGATGCCCTCGATGAGCGCCTGGCCGCCAATGGTCGTGCGGATCTGTTCTTTGGGTTGGGTATTGTTGCTCATTTGCTGTCTCCTTTTGGGTTTGTGCGTGAATATGGCCGGGCAAAGCCGGCTCACCCATCCATCGGTAGGCGGATCGTGACCTCACAGCCGCTGCCGATGGCGGCGTTGGCAATATCAAGCTCCCCGTCGTGGAGCTTGATGATCTCCTCGCAGACCGCCAAGCCGATGCCGGAGCCGCGGGATTTGGAGTTGCCCTTATAAAATTTGCGCTTGATGAGCGGCAGTTCCTCCTCGGGGATGCCGGGGCCGTAGTCCCGGATGCGGATGAGGACGTTGTCATTTTCGGTGCCCATATAGGCATCGATGCGGCCGCCTTCGCCGCCGTGCTTGGCGGCGTTGTCCAGCAGGTTCAGGAAAACCTGCTTCATGCGGGCCCCGTCACAGTGGATTTCAGGGATGTCCTCGCCGCTGTCCTGGTATTCCAGGCGGATTCCCTCCTGGCGCAGGCGGCTGCCATACATGAAGACCGTGTCCTCGAACACAGCCCGCAGATCTGTCTGCTCCACCGAGAGCGTCATGCGGCCATCCTCCAGGCGGGTAAACTCCAGCAGCTCCTCCACCAGAGTCGTCAGCCGCTGGGCCTCGCTGCGGATGGTCCGCAGGCCGCGCGCGGTCTGCTCATCCAAAGACTCGTCGGTGAGTAGCGTCTCACTCCAGCCGGCAATGGCCGTCAGGGGCGTGCGCAGCTCGTGGGAAACGGAGCTAATAAACTCCGTCTGCATTTTTTCAGACTGGGCAATCTTGACCGACATGTCGTTGATGGTATCGGCCAAGGCGCCGAGCTCGTCGTCAAAGGACTTCTGAATCTGCACGCTGTAGCTGCCTGTGGCGATGCGCTTGGCGGTGGCACTGATCTCCGCTACCAGGTCGACAATGGAGCGGATAAAATAACGGCTGTAGAGGAATACCAGCATCAAAA
>CALWWH010000078.1 GCA_944385195.1 uncultured Oscillospiraceae bacterium
GTACCGTGAGATTCTCCGGCTCGACGGCATCATGTTCCACGACGACTGGGGCTCCCAGCGCGCCCCGTTCTTCTCCGCCGAGGTCTGTAGCCAGATGATCGCGCCCTACCTGCGCCGCATCAGCGACTTCTGCCATGCCCGAGGCATGTGGTTTCATCTGCACTCCTGCGGCATGAATGAGCTGGTGGTCCCCTCCATGATCGAAGCCGGCGTCGATTTCTGGCTGCCCCAGGCCATGAACGACACCGACAAGCTGGTGGCCGCCTACGGCGACAAGATCGCCTTTGGCGTCAGCCCCGCCCCCGTGGCAGAGGACGCCTCCGACGCGGAGATCGACGCGGCCGCCCGGGCCTTTGTGGCCAAATTCGCCCCGGACTTTGACCGCAGACCCATCATCGTCAGCACCCGCTTCCTGCCCGAGCGCTACGTCCAGGCCATCTACCGCCACAGCCGCATTGCCCTGTGCGGCCAGGCGTAACAAAAGACCAGGGCCCTGTCATCTTGATCGATGACAGGGCCCTGGTCTTTACAGCAGCGTGATGCCCGCCTGCTCGCATATGCGCATGGTCTCCTCATCCCAGATGCCCGCCTGCACCTCGCCGATGTGGCAGGTGCCGATCATGAGCATGCAAAGACGGCTCTGGCCGATGCCGCCGCCGATGGTCTGGGGCAGCTCCCCGGCCAGCAGCGCCTTGTGGAAGGGCAGCTCCCGGCGCGCATCGCAGCCGGCGATGTGCAGCTGACGGTCCAGGGTCTCCGGGTCCACGCGGATGCCCATGGAGCTGACCTCAAAGGACCGGCCCAGCACGTCGTTCCAAAGGAGGATGTCGCCGTTGAGGCTCCAGTCGTCATAGTCCGGCGCCCGGCCGTCATGCTTGATGCCCGAGCGCAGCAGGCCGCCGATCTGCATCAGAAAGACGGTCTTGTGCTCCCGGACGAAGGCGTTCTCCCGCTCCGAGGGCGTGAGGTCCGGATACAGATCCTCCAGCTCCTGGGTGGTAATAAAAGTTACCTCCCGGCGGATGACCGTGTGCAGCTGCGGAAACTCCCAGCGCAGGCTGTCGTTGGTGTCGCAGATGGCATTGACGATGCGCTGCACCGTCTGTTTTAGGTAATCCATCGTCCGGTCCTCCGGGCAGATGATCTTCTCCCAGTCCCACTGATCCACATAGACCGAGTGGATGTTGTCCAGGGGATTCTCGTCCCGGCGGATGGCGTTCATGTCCGTATAAAGGCCGTTGCCCGGGAAGAAGTTATAGCGCTTGAGGGCCACGCGCTTCCACTTGGCCAGGGATTGGACGATCTCGCCCCGGGCGTGGGCGGCGGGGACGTCGAAGTCCACAGGGCGCTCGACGCCGTTGAGGTTGTCGTTGAGGCCGGAGCTGCCATCCACCAGCAGCGGCGCGGACACGCGCTTGAGATTGAGCGCATTGCGCAAGGTGACCTGGAAACTGCTCTTGATGAATTCAATGGCGCGCTGCAGCTCATAGATCGGCAGCGGGGGCTGATAGCCTTCGGGAATCATAACATGGCTCATGACAAGACCTCCTGGGAGAATATGCACGGATTATACCGCACTGTCCCGGTGATTGCAAGTAAAATCACAGGGATTTTTCGATATACCGCTTGCGGTAAACTTCGCTCAGGGCGTAAATACCGAACTCCAGCGCCGTCAGGCGGGTGTTTTCCGCCAGATTCATGCCGTCAAAGAGCAGTTCATCGGCATATCTGGCATAGCGGGAGTGCTCGTCCGAGGCCAGGATAATGCCGGCCCCCCGCTCCTGCACCAGGCGGAACAGCGGCTCCATGTCCATGGCCGACGGGACCTCCACGGGGCTGAACCAGACCAGGGAATTCTCATCGAGCGACTGGGCGTCCTCCATCGTATCGGGCAGGAGCATGCAGCAGCTGGTCTGCTTGCCGGTCATGGAGAGGTTGATCTGCATGGACGCGACGCTGGGGAAACGGAAGGGCAGATAAAAGCTCACCCGTCCGGCCTGGTACAACAGCTCCGAGAGGGCGATGAGCCGCTCCTGGGTGAAGTAGTTCTCCATGGCGTCGGCGCTGACCCGCAGCTGCTGGGCAAAGGCCGAGACAATGCCCGTATCCGTGCCGGTGAACTCCGCCGGCAGCGAGCGGTTGTAATAGGTATACTGCCCCACCGCCGCCTGGAGCGCATAGCGGAACTCCGTGAAGGAACGGTAGCCCATCTTCTGCACCGCGCGCCAGACCGTCGTCCGGGAAGAGGACGTCAGCTCCTCCACATCGTAGATGGTCACATTGCTCATCTTGTCCAGGTTCTCAAGTATCCCCTTGGCCACCACGCGGTAGGTGCTGTCCAGGGGCAGATGGTTATAAAATTCGACCAGGTTGTGCAGCGCATCCATGGCTGTGTCCTCCTTACAAAATCTCGGGCGCCAATCGGCCCCGGAGCCGGGCGGCAGAACGCACAATATCTATTTGTCCTCCTAAAAATCATACCACACCCCCCGCCGCAAATCAACCGGGAAGTTTCAAATACGAAACCAAGATTCAAATTTGAAACCCACAAACTCAAACCCTGTGCGCCGCCGGGCCCGGAAACGCGATATGATATCATTACTAAAGTATAAAGGAGGACTATCATGGATTTTCAAGCTTACAACAAAATCCTGCTGTGCAAAACGCCGATTCGTAACGTCGAGATCGACGGCGTGAACGTGGGGTACGAGTTTCAAATCAAGTACCCGTCCTATCGCGGCGCGTTCCTCAGCTGCATCGAAGAGCTGAAGTTCTGGGTTGATGGCAACGCTATTGCCGACGGCGACATCAGCTTTGCGCTCAACGGCAAGGAGTTTCTGGTGGGCGAGCTGCCCGAGTGCTTCAAGGAGTACTGGTATGTCCGCACCCCGGCGACCATCCGTGTGCGGCGCCACGGCGCCATCGGCCCGGGCGAGCACAGCGTCCGGGTGTACATGAAGCACCGCGTCCCCTATACCGGCTATTTTGGAGAATACCTGGTGCTGGACAGCGACGTCACCGGCACCCTGACAACGGAGGTGGGCTAAGATGGCAAACAAGATTCAGCTGGGCGTGTCCCTGTACAGTTTTTCCACCGAGTTTATCCACGAGACCCTGAATTTTGAGCAAATCCTCGAAAAAGCGCACAATATGGGCTATCGGGGTGTAGAGATTGTCGCGGCGCAGATGGTGCCCAACTATCCCTACCCCACCGACGAGTGGCTGGCCGAGTGCAAGGCCCTGCTGGCCAAGTACGAGCTCGAGCCGGTCTGCTGGAGCGCCTACATCGACATGGGCATCCGCAGCGACCGCGACCTGACCGAGGACGAGATCATCCAGTTCACCCTCAACGACCTGCAATACGCCAAGAAGGCGGGCTTCCCCATGGTGCGCACCCAGCACGCCATCAGCCCCGCCATTTTCCGCAAGATGCTCCCCTACTGCCAGGAGCTGGGCGTGAAGCTGACCATCGAGATGCACCACCCCCATCACCCCGCGCTACCCGTGTGGCAGGAGTACCTGTCCATCATGAAAAACGAGGGCAAGGGCTGGCTGGGCATCGTCCCCGATTTCTCCATCTTCCAGACCATGCCCCATCAGCTCTACCTCAACCAGAGCATCGACTTCGGCTGCCGTCCGGAGAAACTCGACGAGATTGTCAAGATGCACGCGCAGAAGGCTGACATGGCCCTCATTGACAACGGCGACTTCTCCGAGATCGAGAAGCACATCGCCCATGAGATGCGCGAGAAGTTCTCCGCTCCGGCCAAGATGGAGCAGTGGAAGGATATCATCGACGTCACCGAGTACATCCACGGCAAGTTCTACTACCTCGACAACGATGACCACGACCCCTGCATCCCCTTCGAGGAGCTGCTGACCACCATCCGCGATCTGGGCTACGAGGGCTACATCGCCAGCGAGTACGAGGGCCATCACTTCGATGAGACCGTCGACTCCGAGGTGCAGCTGAAGCACTTCGTCGCCCTGTGTACCAAAATTCTGAATAGCTGAGGTGTTTGAAATGTCCGAGTTCAAGATCCCCGAGAAGTACCTGAACAACCCCAGGTACAAGATTGTCCCCACCCAGTTCGGCGACGAGACCATCGACGTCATCTACCGCCGTCTGCGCAAGCCCCTGTCCCGCGCCGAGCAGGACGCCCTGCCCCCCAATGAGCGCGACATGTTCTCCTTTGTGGCGGACTTCAACCAGCGCACCTACGAGGCTGCCCCCGGCATCATCTGCCACCAGGACCTGCCCGTGCCGCTGCGCGACGGCACCACCATCTACGTCGACATTTTCCTGCCCAAGGACAGCGGCCCCGTGCCCATCATCGGCTCCTGGAGCCCCTTCGGCAAGCGCCCCGGCGAGGGCTTCGACGAGTGGCAGCTGATGGGCGTGCCCCCCAGAACGGTCTCCAAGCTGGCCAAGTTCGAGTCCGCTGACCCTGTCTTCTGGTGCAACCACGGCTACGGCATCGCCAACATCGACCCCCGCGGCATCGGCCACAGCGAGGGCGACGCCGTCTTCATGGGCACCCAGGAGGGCCGCGACGGCTACGACTTCGTCGAGTGGTGCGCCCAGCAGGAGTGGTGCAACGGCCGCGTCGGCCTGTTCGGCAACTCCGGCGTCGGCATGGCCCAGACCCGTATCGCCGCCGAGCAGCCGCCTCACCTGGTCTGCATCGCGCCCTGGGAGGCCACCGGCTACATGTACCGCGAGTCCTTCCTGGAGGGCGGCATCCCCGGCAAGTACGCTGAGAGCGTCATCGGCATGGTCGCCGGCCCGGGCTACATCGAAGACCCCCTGGCCATGGCCGAGGTCTACCCCCTCTGGAACGCCTACTGGGCGGACAAGCTCCCCAACTTCCGCAACATCCGTATTCCCGCCTACTTTACCTCCAACTGGAACCACTTCCACAACAACGGCTCCTTCGAGGGCTTCTCCAAGATCCGCAGCCGCATGAAGTGGATGCGTGCCCACCGCGAGTTTGAGTGGCCGGACACCTATAACTACTACAACCTCCAGGAGCTCAAGGGCTTCTTTGACCGCTACCTCAAGGACATCAACAACGGCTTCGAGTTCGTGCCGAAGGTCCGCCTGGAGGTCATGGACGCCTACGACTTCGACTACGCCACCAACCGCCCCGAGAAGCAGTGGCCCCTGGCCCGTACCCAGTACAAAAAGCTCTACCTCAACAGCGCCGACATGTCCCTCAGCGAGACCGCGCCGGCCGCGACCGCCAAGGCCACCTTCGACGGCAACACCCAGGAGCTCAACTACGACATCACCTTCACCGAGGAGACCGAGATCACCGGCTATATGAGCCTGCACGCCTGGTTCTCCGTGGAGGGCTACGACGACGCCGACCTCTTCTTCACCGTCAAGAAGCTGGGCCAGGACGGCCAGGAGCTGCCGGTCTACGTCCTCAACGAGCCGCACCCCGGCACCTGGTGCAAGCAGCGTCTGAGCATGCGCCACGTGGACGAGACCTCCAACGTCGAGATCCGCCCCGCGCAAACCTTCGACCGCATTGAGAAGCTCGAGGAGAATGTCCCCGTCAAGCTGGACATCACCTTCGTCCCCACCTCCCGTATGTGGCACAAGGGCGAGACCCTGCGCCTGCAAATCGCCGGCCGCTACATCCGCGACGAGAACTGGTTTGAGTCCCTGGTCTGGCTCAACGACAACAAGGGCACCCAGTCTGTCCACACCGGCGGGGAGTATGAGTCCTACCTGACCATCCCCGTCATTCCGCCCCGCTACCAGAGCGGCGACTACATCCTGCGTTAAAAAGGGAGTGTATCATAAATGAAAGTTCTCGCCATTTCCTTTGGCCGTAAGATGAGCAACTGCGACATCATGGCCAAGCAGGCCCTGCTGGAGTGCCAGCGTCTGGGCCACGAGATCAAGTTCCTCCGCGCCGACGATCTGGACATCAAGTCCTGCACCGGCTGCATCGCCTGCGTCATCGGCATG
>CALWWH010000079.1 GCA_944385195.1 uncultured Oscillospiraceae bacterium
CTCCGGGGCAGCCCGGCGCGGTCAGGCATTTTCCCTGAAGCGCCCATAATTTCTGCCTTGTAATCGGCGCTTTGCTAAGGTAAGATATGTCACAGAAAACAAACGAAAGGAACTGTTATGGAGCGAACAACCAGGAATGGGGTGATGAAGTATCAGGGATATGTCATTGCCCGTGAGAGGCTTCGGAACAACTGGAGTCAAGAGGGTTTGTGCAAAGGCATATGTACAGTTTCGTATCTGTCCAAAATAGAAAGCGGGAAGGCAATGGCCTCTGACCAGATTTTATGCCTTCTGCTGGCGCGTTTGGGTCTGCAATACGATGCTGCCTTAGAAGCGGAGGCAGAAGATCTGGCCGTGGAAGGGTTTGATATGGTCTTTGCTTACCGATTGGACGCCTTGAAAAATCTATTGGAGAAACAGGATCTCTTGCGTTTTCGCGCCACGGATGCCAGCCTGAACCTTGAATTGCTCAGCGCAGTCGCCGCCGCGAGTGGGCCATTGGATCCAGCGCTGGAGTCCTGTATGGATGTTCGGGCCCTTGCCTTACAGCGTGTGCTGCAAAATAGAACGGATGAGGCCGTTCTGCTTTATCCCAATGCCTATACGCACTTGATGGTGGGACTCTCTGCTTATGAAACTGGACACTTTTCCAAGGCGGTTGCTGGGTTTGAGA
The DNA here is from genome assembly GCA_944385195.1 of uncultured Oscillospiraceae bacterium. GTDB lineage: Bacteria > Bacillota > Clostridia > Oscillospirales > Oscillospiraceae > RUG11142. The sequence goes on from CALWWH010000079.1 coordinate 674, forward strand.
GGGCATACGAGCTGGCAGCAAGAGAGGGCGCCATCAGAATCATGCTGCAATGTAAAGTGTTTGCCGGAAACAGCTACTGCAATGAGAAGGATTTAGCAAACATGGAGCGATGCTATCGCGTAGCGCGGCGCATAGCAGAGGATTTGAACGATTTCGATATTTTAGGCGCCATCTCCTACAACATTGCCTCCACTTGGATTGAAGTGGGCAACTATGAGGAGGCCTATCATTACTTTTCAAAACTTGAACAGCCCAGCGTTATGAGCCTTCATAAGCTCGCGATCTGTTGTGAAAAAACCCAGAGACTTGCAGAAGGATTAGAGGCGGTCAAACAAGCTGCGTCCATGGAAACAGACGAAATAAAACCGGATTTGGCCAAGCAGCTGCTTTCCCTTGTAAAGTATCGGCTCGAACACTTCAATTACCTGCAACAAGAGGAATATGGCGCCTTGTTATTGGATTGCTTTCAAAGATGCCGGAATGAGTTATCCCCTGGCTATGCCATCTTTCATCTGCCTTGGATGCTCGAATGGTATAAGGCGACACGGCAATACAAGAAAGCCTGTGATCTATTGGAGGATTTTCCTGCGAAAATAAATTAAAGCCCATTAAACCCCGTATATTTCGGATTACTTTCCCAAATATACGGGGTTTTTTTATCTTCAGCGATATGGTATCCTATCCGCGAGGTGAAAAACATGACCCAAAAACTTTGGACTAAAAATTACATTTTGATCACAATGGCATCCGCGCTCGGTTCCGCCGGCGCCATTGCAGGAGGATTTGCTCTCTCGTTTTTTGTCTTTGACGAGACCGGAAGCACCTTGGCTTCCGCTTTTGTTGCATTTATTCAGCTTATCCCGTATACTTTCGTGCCGATTCTGGTTTCTCCGTTCATGGACCGCCTGCCCAGAAAGTCCTTCTTGATAGCCGGAGACATCATTAACGGCGTTCTCTATGCAGCCATGGGTGCTTGGCTTTTCTTCTTTGAGTTTACCTATGCAGGGTATCTGGGGATTTCTTTTTTATTGGCCTGCTTGGGTTCGATAGATGAATTGGCTTTCACCAGCTTATACCCGGATCTGATCCCACATGGCGCAGAACAAAAAGGCTACGCCGTCTCATCGATGATATACCCGGTTTTACGGGTCATATTGATGCCTCTGGCCGGCATTTTATTGGACACCCTCGGTGTGTCGCTTCTGCTGCTGGGACAGAGTGTCCTGTCCTTGGCGGCTGCCATAACGGAAAGTTTCATTCGGGTGGATGAGCGCCAGCGCAAGCACCAGGATGTCTATTCCCTTCGAGCATGGGGGCAAGACATACAAAAGGCCTTTCGCTATTTAAAAAAAGAGCGGGGGATGCTCAGCATGTATGAATATATGGCAGTCACCAATGGTGTAGGAAGGGGGTATGCACCAATTCTTGTGGCCTTCTTCCGTACCGCTCCGGGATTGTCTGCGGCAATGTATTCCTTCTTTTCTGTAGTAGAATTTGCAGGGCGTACGCTTGGCAGCACGGTACAATATCGCATCAACATCCCCAACAAGAAAAAGTATGGGTTTGCCTTTCTGGTGTACCAAGTTTATGATTTCATGGATATGTGCTTGCTCTGGCTGCCATACCCCCTCATGTTAGCAAATCGCGGTATCTGCGGTTTTTTAGGCAGCAACAGCGCAATTATGCGTGAAAGCGCCGTACAGCGCTATATACCATCGGAACTGCGAGCGAGAGTGAATGCCTTTAACAATGTTCTAATGACCGTCGGCGCCAGCTTTTTTGCCCTGCTGATTGGTTTTTTAGGGGAGGTATTGGATTATCGCTGGTGTGTAACCATAAGCGGCGCTATCTCTGTACTGGCTTCTTGGCTCCTGATCTGGGGCAGACGGAAGGACGTGCGAAAAGTTTACGAGGCAGAAACACAAACGGACGGAACCGATTAAGAACCTCAGCCGGTCAAAGGCCCTCTTTGCATGAAAAAAGCGGAGGGCTTTGACCGGCTGAAACAGATATTCTCATTTTACCTGCCGAAAAGGCAATCCCATCCGTGTGCAAAATCCAAAGGGCAGCCTCGCCGGGGTTTGCCCGCTTTTCTTGTATATCGGCAACAAATGCGTTATAATGAAATAAAAACCGAAAGGATGAGACGCATGGGCTCCAAATACTCGCATGTCTTTCAACCCATTCGCATTCGCGGCATTGACTTTAAAAATCGCATCACCCTGGCGCCCCCTTCCCCCAATCTGGCCAGCACCGACGGCCTTGTGACCAAAGACTTCGTCGACTGGTTCCGGATGTTCGCCCGGGGCGGTGTCTGCACGCTCTACGCCGGCAACTGCTCCATCGATATCAGCGAATGCAAAGACGAGGCCTATCAGCTGGACCTGGCCAATCCCAACGCTGTGCTGCCCATGACCTGGTACGCCGACATGGGCAAGCAGTACGGCTGCCACGCCTCCTTCGAGATCAACCACAACGGCGAGAACACCGCCTATGAGACCGTGGGACACGCCCCCTACAGCGCCTCCTCCCGCATTTCCGACAACGAGCGTACCCGCGCGGCGCAAAATGGCCGCGACCCCATCCCCTGCATTGAGATGACCAGGGAGAAAATCCACGAAACCGTCGAGAAATACGGCAAAGCCGCCGGCATGATGAAGCGCGCAGGCATGGACATCGTTCTGGTGCACGGCGGCCACGGCAACCTGATCTCTCAGTTCACCAGCCCCATGTACAACCACCGCAGCGACGAATATGGCGGCGACACCAGGAGCCGGGCCCGTTTTGCCATCGAGGTCTGCGACTCCATCCGCCGCCACTGCGGCGAGGATTTCGTCATCGAATTTCGCATCTCCGCCGACGAGATTGCCCCTCAGGGCATGCACTTTAAGGAAACCCTGGAGCTGATCGGATACCTCAAAGACCACATTGACATCCTCCACGTCTCGGCCGGCATTCACAGCGACTTTCACATGGCCTATTTCAACAACTGGTGCCAGAACTATCTGACGGAGCACTGCTACAACGTCCACTTCGCCCGGGATATCAAGAAGGCTTACCCCGACCTGCTGGTGAACACCGTCGGCTCCATCATGAGTCTGGACTACGCCGAGGAGATCCTCTCTAACGGCTGGGCAGACTTCGTCTCCATGTGCCGCCCGCTGATGGCTGACCCCGATATGCCCCGAAAATACGCCGAGGATCGCCCCGAGGACCGCCGTCCCTGTCTGCGCTGCAACGCCTGCATGAACCACCTGATGATCCCAAAGCCCATCTACTGTGCCATCAACCCCATCTCCGCCATGACCAGCGAGCTTCGCGACGGCATAGTGCCCAAGGCGCCGGTCAAAAAGCGCGTCGCCGTTGTCGGTGGGGGTCCCGGCGGCATCCAGGCCATGCAGACGCTGCTCGATCGCGGGCACGAGGTCACTCTCTACGAAAAAACCGGCACGCTGGGCGGCAATGTCATCGGCGCGGCAGTTCCTCCCTTTAAAATTGACGTACAGGACTACTTAAAATGGATGCGCCACACCGCCGCCCAGTGCCAGGACCGGGGGGCAAGGATTCTACTAAACACAGAGGCGACACAAGAGCTGCTGGAGAAAGAACACTACGACGCACTGGTTCTCGCCGTTGGCGGCGAGCCCATCGTGCCATCCTCCATCCCCGGCATCCATAAGCCCCACGTCGTCTGGGCTCCCGACGCTGAGGCGGGAAAGGTCCCCATGGGCGAGCGCGTGGCTGTCATTGGCGCCGGAGCAGTGGGTCTGGAAGCGGCCTATGACTGCTTCCTCCAGGGCAAAGACGTCACCGTTGTGGAGATGAAAAGCCAAGCGGCCGCCATGGTCCGCGGCAACCGCGATCTGATGAAGAAACTGCCCCAGACGAATATCACCATGCACTACCAGACCAGTCTGTTGGAGATCTGCGACGACCACATTCTCGTCCGCGGTGAGGATGGAGGCTGCTTCGAGATCCCGTGTCACACCGTTCTGCTGGCCATGGGCATCCGTCCGCGTCTTGATGTTGTCGACGCGCTGCGCCATTGCGTCCCGGAAACCAGCGTTGCCATCGTCGGAGACTGCAACAACAAAGCAGGCACCATCGCCGAGGCTGTGAACCAGGCCTTCCAGGCCTGCCTGCATATCTGAGCCAGGCCGCTGCCCCGGGCAGCGGCCTTCTCATCAGGGCAGTCTGAGCTCTGCATTGGGGATGTAGCCCTCGGGGAACAAGTCCCAGATCCTCGTCCCGTCGGTATATTGCAGGTCACAGATACGGCCCT
>CALWWH010000080.1 GCA_944385195.1 uncultured Oscillospiraceae bacterium
CATATTGACAATATATCGAACAAGATGTATTCTTAAAAAGAACAAAGCGCTTTAAAATCTTTTGACTTATTATACGTTTCCTTGAGACTGCTGTAAAGGGGGAGAATCCAATGTTTCCTGTGTCCGAATTTTTGATCTATTGCTTTATCACCGCCTACACGCCCGGGGCCAATAACCTGCTCTCGATGAACTATGCCGCCCGGCGGGGGTTCCGCCACAGTTTTCCCTTCAATTTGGGTATTACGGCGGGGTTTTTGATTGTAATGACGGTATGTACGGTATTCAGCTCCACGCTCTATACCTTGCTATCCAAGGTAAAGCCGGTCATGCAGGTCCTGGGAGCGGCCTATATGCTGTATCTGGCCTGGAAAGTATGGAGGAGCGGGATTCACGCGGAGGAGGATCAGGGAAAGGAAGCCGGTTTCATCAGCGGTATGATTCTGCAATTTATGAATCCTAAAATCTATATCTATGCGATTACCGCCATGTCTCTTTACATATTGCCCATTTACCATTCACCCGCAGCTATGGCGGGATTTACCCTGGTGCTGACGGTAATTGGAGCATCCGGCTCCTTCCTGTGGGCGCTGTGCGGAACGGCGCTCTGCCGTTTTATGGTGGGGCATGGCCGGCTTGTCAACTCTGTCATGGCGCTGCTTCTGGTTTACTGCGCAATGTCCCTGTTCTGGTAAGGAGTCCAGCGAAGAGACTGGTATGCCAAACACGTCTTCCTTGATGCCTATGCGTGCACCTTCAGATTGTGGAGCATCTTGATAAACTCAGGGTTGTTGTGATCCACAATGTTGCTGTGGCCTACATCCAAGGTATCAATCTTCTTCATTTCGTCTTTATTAAGAGAAAAATCCCAAATGTCAAAATTCTGCTCCATACGCTCTCGGTGGACAGTCTTGGGGATAACTACCACACCCCGTTGGATATTCCACCACAAAGCCACTTGCGCGGCGGTTTTTCCATGTGCACGGCCGATCTCTGTCAGAACAGGGTTAGTGAATATACCGAATTGACCCTCAGCAAAGGGGCCCCAGGCTTCTGGAACTACGCCGTATTCCGCCATGACATGCATGGTTTCTTTCTGGTGAAAGAACGGATGGATCTCCACCTGATTGACTGCCGGTTTCACCTCTACCGATTCGCAGAAATCCAGCAGCCGTGCAGCGTTGAAGTTGCACACGCCAATGGCCCGCAGTTTGCCCTCCCGGTAAGCCTCCGTCATCGCCCGCCAGGCGCCGATATAATCGCCCGCAGGCTGGTGAATCAGGTACAGATCGAGATAGTCAATGCCAAGATTGACCAGAGAAGTCTCTATGGCCTTCTTTGCATCCATGTAGCTGGCATCCTGTACCCATAGTTTCGTAGTGATAAACAGCTCCCCCCGCGGGACGGCGCACTTGGCGATGGCGGCGCCTACAGCCTGCTCATTCATATAGGCCGCCGCTGTGTCAATGAGCCGGTAACCGACATCAATGGCATCCCGAACCGCTTGCTCACATTGATTTGGATCCGGGACCTGAAACACGCCGAAGCCCTCCAGGGGCATTTTGATGCCATTATTCAGAGTCACATAGTCCATACAACTGCCTCCATTCATAATTTATATGCTTTGAATGCTAAATTGATTATAAGAGTGCGATAAAGGAATGTACAGGACCAATTTCACATAGCAGTATTCGCTAATTGAATACTGTTCTTGTGGAGCGGAACCGGCTTTGCTATAATGGTGGCGAAACGGAGGCGTGTTCTTATGGTCGAACTGGAGCAGCTGCGGCAGTTGGTCGTCTTTTCGGAGTGCGGCACATTATCCAGGGCGGCAGAGGCCCTGCACATCTCTCAGCCGTCATTGAGCCGGGCGATGCGGGCGCTGGAAGAATCCGTGCAGGCGGCCCTTTTTACCCGGCAGAAAAACCGGATTACCCTTAACGAGACGGGAAAAGTGGCTGTTGAGCAAGCCAGACAGGTGCTCTCTGCGGCAGAAGAACTCATGGAGCGGGTGCGCTTGGCCGAGCGTTCCGGACAGAAGATCCGTCTGGGCGCTTGCGCTCCGGTCCCCATTTTCGAGTTGGAGCCGCTGCTGCGGGAAATATATAGTGGCATGGAAATTCTTACCGAGTTGAACGACTCGGACAAAATGCTTCTGGACGGGCTGAAACAGGGACAATATCAGATCGTGGTCACACACCAGGCGCCTGCTCAGGACGAGGAACTATTTAGTTTTCCCTACCGGGAAGAGCACATCAGTCTGCTGGTGCCCAAGGATCATCCCCTGAGCAACTATCCGGTCATTCACGCCAGCGACCTGGCCTGTCAAAATCTCCTGCTCTATTCGGAAATCGGCTTCTGGACCCATGTATGCCGCGAAAAACTGCCTGACGCCCACTTTCTCCTCATGGATCAGTGGGATGCCTTTGGGGAGATGGTGGGCCTTGGCGCATTCCCCTCATTTGTCACGGATGCTGCTGCCATCGAGCAGCAAACAGGAGGCAAGGTCATCATTCCTATTGAAGATGAGGAGTTCCAAGCCGTATATTATTTCGTCTGCATGAAAAAGGAACAGGAGAGATTCCAGGAATTGATCGAATGGATGCGATTAACACTTCCCACGTGTAAAGACAAAGACTCTGCGGCACATATGGTAAAATTACCGCTGAAGCCGTGATAATGCGTCTGGAAGCTGACATCGATCTGCATCATATTGCCTGACAGCCAGTAGACCAGTTATGAACATTTTGCAGTCGCAATCGTGGTAGAGCCCACCACCGAAGGCAGTAACTTTAGCGAGCTGCTGATCCGGTGAGGCTTCCGTCATGGACATGCCACAGAAGCCAAATTCGATCTACTTGACGTGCGTTGTGTTTGGTGGCATGGCATCCCCTGTGAAATTTAAAGTCAGGAAAGGAAATGGTACCAATGAAACAGTATGTGGTTGACGCTTTTACAGACAAGGTGTCTCACGGAAATCCGGCGGCCATCTGTGTGGTGGACGCATGGCCCAGCGAGGAATTGATGATGGCCATGACTCGGGAAAACAACCTGTCGGAGACGGCCTTTACTGTGAAGGAGGGGGAGCATTACCGCTTGCGGTGGTTCACCCCCGGCGGCGAGATTGATTTGTGCGGTCATGCGACCCTGGCCTGCGCTTTTGTGCTGTTGAATTTCTATGAAACGGGTATGTCTCGTGTGACCTTTCAGACCATGAGCGGCAAGTTGGCCGTGGAAAGACGAGGAGATCTCTATGAAATAGACTTCCCGGCCTATGACCTGGCGACTGTTCCTGTCACCCAGGAGATAATTGACGCCGTTGGAACGCCCCCTGTGGAGGTATACCTGGGTTGAGACCTGCTGTGTATTTTTGATAACGAGGAGACAGTCCGAAGTCTCGCTCCCGACCAGGAGAAACTGCTGTCCTTGGAGGGGCTGTTGCTCCATGCCACCGCCAGGGGGAGCGGCGTCGACTGTATTTCCCGCTCTTTCGCGCCCAAATGCGGCGTGGCGGAGGACCCGGTCTGTGGTTCCGGCCACTGCCATATCGTCCCTTATTGGACTGAGAGACTGGGAAAGGACAACATTGTGGCCTATCAGGCCTCCCGACGAGGCGGCACGCTGTACTGTTGTCTGGAAGCCGGCAGAGTGAAGATGGCGGGGAAAGCGTCCTTGTACTCGATTGCAGATGTACAAGTGAAAGTATAGCGGTGGATATATCTCAACTCCATGCATGTAGAAACACTGCATGGCATACAGCGCATGCGTGTTGGTCTCCAGTTCCTGGAACGGGATGAGAGGGAAAAGATGGTGCAGGTATTCAACAACGCCGTGATTTACGTCTTTGGGATATGCATTTTGATCATTATTTTCGTCAATGTATTCATGCCTCCAGGAGAACTTCATATAGAAATGGAGCAATTCTGCCAACAAGGAAAGGATAAATACGATAGATTAGTTGCTAAGATTTGAGAAATGCTGGGTAGTGCAAATTAGCCGACAGAATGTTATCAAAACATATTATATGGAGCGATTTCCAATGAAGAATGAAAGCCAGACCAGGATCTTGTATCTTCTCCGCTACCTTTATCTGCATACAGACGAGGAGTATCCCGCTTCTGTGGCGGAAATATTGGACCTCTGGAAAGAGCAAGGAATTGTGTCGGACCGGAGAGTCGTATACCGGGATATTGCCCTTCTGACAGAGTTGGGGGGTGGATATTGTCTGTGTTAAAAGCAGCAGAAACAGTTACTTCCTCGCCACTCGCCAGTTTGAACTTCCGGAGGTGAAACTCCTGGTGGACGCCATAGAGTCCTCCCGGTTTATCACAAGGAAGAAAAGCGCGAAGCTGATTGAGAAACTGACCTCCCTCGTCAGCTCACATCAGGCCAGAGAGTTAGATCGCCCTGTATATATGGATGGCACTGCAAAGCCGAACAACGAAACGATCTATTACACCGTGGACGCACTCCACACCGCCATCCGTGAGAAGCGGCAGATTCGCTTCCAGTACATGGAGTTTACCCCCTGTAAGGAGAAGGTTCTCAAACATGGCGGGGCCTGGTATCCGTTCAGCCCCTACGCCCTTATGTGGCAGCGAGACTACTATTATGCCGTTGGTTGGTCAGAGCGGCACGGAAAGGTGGCGCAGTTCCGTGTAGACCGCATGGTTAACGCAGAACCGTTGGACCGGCCAGCCGTGGAAACAGCTACATTCGACGCTGCGGATTATGCCTCCAAAGTGTTTGGCATGTATGATGACAAGATTGAGACCGTTACCCTCCGCTGCAAAAACCGACTCATGCGCAGTGTCATTGACCGCTTTGGAGACGGCGTTCAGACACAACCAGACGGTCCGGACCACTTCACTGTCCAGGTGGAGATTGCACCCAGTCCTCCCTTTTTTGGCTGGGTATTCACCTTTGCGGGTGGCATCCAAATTACCGGCCCGGAGGGCGTTCTGCTGGAAATGCAGCAGATGGGTGCATGGCTGGACAAATAAAGATTTACAATATGGTGTACCTAAAATGGCACACCACATTCTTGACCTCTTGCGAGGAATTCCTGCCTCTGCTATAATGCGGCTAACGAGAGCGAAATGCTCTCAATAAATCAAAACCGAGGGGTACTTCCATGCGGTATAAAAGCCGGGAAACAATGGATCAGATCGTCTGTGCGATCGATGACTTCTTTTTCACTCACCACAGGACGCCGTCCAATACGGAACTTGCCAACATGGTTGGCCGCTCCAGAAGCAATATCCATGGCTATCTGCGGGAGATGGATAAACTGGGGATGGTACACTATGACGGTAGAAGATTGGAAACAGCGATTACCCGAAAAACCAATCCGGGGATTATCTATTCTCCTATCCTTGGTTCCATTGCCTGCGGGGCACCACAGTACGAGGAGGAGAACTTCGAGGAATATGTAGCCCTGCCAACAGCTCTGTTTGGCAGCGGCGATTTCTTTCTCCTCCGTGCCAAAGGCGAATCCATGATCGAAGCCGGCATCGGGCCGGGAGACCTGGTAGTAGTGCAAAAACAGAGCACCGCCAGTGATGGAGATATTGTGGTGGCGCTGGTGGACCATGAAACGACACTCAAACGGTTTTACCGGGATGAGGAGCATGGCTGCGTCCGCCTCCACCCAGAGAATAGGGCAATGGAGGACATCTATGTGGAACAGTGCTATATCCAGGGTGTTGCAATGCATGTGATCAAAGTTCTTTTATAGGAACATTAGAAACAGGAAGAATTTACAGTAAAGGGGGCGCTGCCAATGGGTCGTGTTGGAGTATCGGTTTTCTGCCACATTGATACGGACGGAATCCTGACACCGTTAAGTATCAAATGGAAGGATGGCCGGGTCTGGGATATCGAGCGGGTGCTGCATACCTGCCGAAGACCCGACTTTTCCTTTGCCGGGATCCGCTACACCGTCCTGATTGGGGGCGTCGAAAAGTACCTCTATCTGGACGACACCTGCTGGTATGTAAATACACCGGCATAGACCGAGGAGGCACAAAGGAGTCATTGAAAACATTGGTCACAAATATGGAACTAGAGTAGGTCGGAGAAGGCCTGATCCAAAAATATATTGGAAAAAATGCCCGCCGCCCAAATGTGTCGATATTGAGGGTTTTATCAAAGACCATCTTCAGATGCCTATTGTCTATGCCTCCTTTGCGGAGGAGGACCGGGACAAGATTGGGTTTACCTCGGATGGGCGATACCCACTAAAGATATATGAAAAGAGAGCGATCGTGGAGCGGGTTTATCCAAAGGGGACCGTCGTGGTGGAGCGTTACCTACTCTATGCTGATCGAAGTGGACAGCGTCGCTTTACCCTGGCCCACGAGGCGGCCCATGTAATTTTTGAACGGATGAGTCCACTGGCACCGGGGCCGTGCTTCAATCGTTACTTCGATACGGAACGAAGGTATAACATTGTGGAGCTGCGTGACAGGCTCAGTCTTTGTGAGGCGCAGACGGACAGGCTGGCATCTATTCTATTGATGCCCCGTTTCCTCATTGAGCGGACATTGTCGGAACATACCGGCGGCAAGCCGGTGCCCGTCTATGGGGATGGCGTTCTTAGGAGTCGGGACAAGGTGCTGGTGCAAACAATGGCAAATGCCGTGGGCGTTTCCTTTTCTGCCCTGATGAACCGAATGAGGACATTGGGGCGGCTGGAGTATTTGGATATTGCAGCATATCTCGACAGCGAGATGAATTTTGGAGGTGTTGAATGAGGCAGAAGGTGCCCATACGGGAATATAAGCGAAAGCCCCTTAAACCAGAAGTGCAGACCAAACTGGAGCGATCTCATCAGGAGTGCCACGATCTGACGGAACGAGAACTGCGCTGCCCCTACTGTGGGCGGTTCCTGCTTACCCTGTTCTCAGACGCCGCCGGACACCTCACAGCACCCTGTAAGAACTGCAAAAGTCTCATCACATTCAACCTAGCCTGTTTCCGCCGCAAGGGGCGGAGGGGAATATTCTTAGACAACTGTAAAACAGAAACAACTGAATAGAGAGCCTTGCGATTCATAATCGAGCAAAGCGGAGCAGCCGGTATCCGGCTGATAACTATCAAGCGCCGTATGAAGCCGGAGGGCATGGGAATACCATGCCCTCCGCCTTTCATCGGCGCTTTTTTGCTGCTCGGTTTTCACTTCATACGGCCATGAAATAGTCCTCTCCTGTCTGCTCGGGAAAGGATTATTTTATGGCTGCAGACTGGCTCTGTTATATAGCGAAATA
>CALWWH010000081.1 GCA_944385195.1 uncultured Oscillospiraceae bacterium
AAATACGGCCGATAAAGCGCGAGCGTTTCTCGACAAATTCCTCCTCGCCGTAGCCGGTGGGAACCAGATATTCCTGCATACTCATTCCACCACATACTTGCGCAGGCGTCCGTAGAGCTCGTCGTCCACGATCGCCTTGACGCGAATCCCCTCGCCTTCATACTCGGTCTGAAGAACCTGCGCCCGCTGGTGCAGGTTGTCCAGCTGGCCGCCCTGACTATAGGGCAGCAGCAGCGTCACCCGATGCAGCGTGCCGGTGAGGGTCTTTTCGATCTTTGCCAGCAGCTCGTCCAGGCCCTTGCCGTACTTGGCGCTGATGGCAACGCCGCTGCCATCCGGGGGCAAGAAGGGGGGCTCGCCCAGGTCGGTCTTGTTATAGGCCGTCAGGACCGGAACGCCGGGCCTTGCCAGCTGCGCAATCAGCTCCTCGACCACCTGCGCATGGGCCTCCCGCTCTGGATCAGAGCAGTCGACCACATGGATCAGCAGGTCCGCAAATTCCAGCTCTTCCAAGGTCGCGTGGAAAGCCTCCACCAGATGGTGAGGCAGCTTTGCGATAAAGCCAACCGTGTCAGACAGCAGCACCGTCAGCTGATCTGAGACCTCCAGCTTACGGGTCGTGGTATCCAGGGTGTCAAACAGGCGGTCGTTGGCCGGGATTCCCGCGTCGGTGAGCGCATTTAAAATCGTGGACTTGCCCGCGTTGGTGTAACCCACCAGAGCCACCACGGGAATGGCGTTTTTCTGCCTGCGTTCGCGCTGGACGGCGCGCACCCGGCGCACCTCCTCCAGCTCCTGCTTCAAGCGATTGATCCGCTCGCGGATGTGGCGCCGGTCTGTCTCCAGCTTGGTCTCGCCGGGGCCGCGGGTGCCGATGCCGCCGCCGAGCCGGGACAGGCTCTTGCCCATGCCGGACAGGCGGGGCAGAAGGTACTGGTACTGCGCCAGCTCGACCTGTAGGCGGCCCTCACGGGTCTTGGCCCGCTGGGCAAAGATATCCAAAATCAGCGCGCTGCGGTCGATGACCGTCACGCCGGTGATGGATTCCAGCGCCCGGATCTGGGAGGGGGACAGATCGTTGTCAAAGATGACCATATCTGCCTCGAGATGCTCCGCCAGCTCGCGAAGCTCCTCCGCCTTGCCCTCTCCCAAAAAGCTGTGGCTGTCGGGGCTTTGACGATTTTGCAGCAGCCGCCCCACGCAGGTCCCGCCGGCAGTTTCTAAAAGAGCTTCCAGCTCGTCCAGGGTCTGCTCGGTGGCGTTCTCCGCCGGAGTAAAGATATCCGCCTTGAGTCCCGCCAAAATGGCGCGCTCGGATTTTGTCTGCATCAGGTCCATGTCGTTCTCCGATCAAAAAGAATAGAAAAAAGTCCGCACCAGTATACGGTGCGGACTCGTTCACGCAAAACAGGGACTTATTTCAGGCCAAACTTCTTATTGAAGCGCTCAATGCGGCCGCCGCTGTTAACCAGCTTCTGCTTGCCGGTATAGAAAGGGTGGCACTTGGAGCAGATTTCGACCTTGATGTCCTTCTTGGTAGAACCGGTCTCGATCACCGCACCACAGGCACACCGGATGGTGGTCTGCTGGTAATTGGGATGGATGCCTTCTCTCATTGCGTTCACCTCTTTCTCGATCTTCAGTAAAAACTGCGCATTTGCAGTCTTATCATCACGCCTGAATATGATACCACAGTCAAGCGGATTTTGCAAGTATTTTTTTAATGCAAACGGAAAGTTTCTGTCCCTCCGCGCCGGCGGGAGCCCGGCCGGATTTTTGATTGCGTTTACGCCTGAGATATGGTACCATAGACGCAGCAAAGGAGCTGATACCATATGAAATGTCCCTATTGCGGCGCCGAAACCCCCGAGACGTCGCCGCTGTGCGCCAGCTGCGGTCAGCCGCTGCACAAAGACCAATCCGAGCCCTTGGAGCCCCCTTTCCTGCAAGAAGAGCCCGCGCCAGAGGCAGAGCCCGCCGCGCAGAAGAAAGCGCCCCTCTCACTCATCCTCACCATCAGTCTTGTGGCCATCGCGCTGGTCGTGGTTGTCCTGATCCTCATCCGCCAGGCCATTCCCGCCGCCCAGACAACCAATGACACCACCCCTGAGAGCACCCCTCTGACTGGTGAGTTTATCACCCCTGAGGCAGCCACCTCCGCCACCCCACGCTACGAGGTCGCCGCTTATACCAGCCCCGCACTGGTCCCTGACGGAGCCATGGACACCGTCATCGGCAGCTTTGGCAGCACCCCCGTGGATAACCGCACCCTCAACTACTATTACTGGGGTGAGCTCAACTATCTGAGCAACTACTACGGCTCGGCCCTGAGCCAGTGGCTGGATCTGAGCAGGCCCCTGGGAGAACAGGCTTACAATGGTATGAGCGACTTTACCTGGCAGGATGCCCTGCTGGAAAGTGCCGCCAGCTCTATCACCGAGACCTATGCGCTTGTCACCCAGGCCGAAGAAACCGGTTTTGTCCTCTCCGAGAGCGACAGCGCATATCTGGCCCAGCTGTCTGAGCAGCTGCCGGAGATCGCCTCCCAGGCGGGCTACTCCGATGTGGACGCCTATCTTCAGAGCGCCTACGGCACCGGAGCGGACCAGGAGAGCTTTCTGGCCTTTATGGAGGCCTCTCTGATTGCCTCGGCCTATGCCACCGAAGTTTACAACAGCTTCCATTATACCGACGACGAGATCAGCGCCTATTACGAGGCCGGCGGTTATGCCGATAATGGCCTGGAGCAGGACGACGCCCGCAATATCGACGTGCGCCATATTCTCTTGCAGACCCGCACCGACGAAGACGGCAATCTGGATTGGGACCAAACCCTGGCCGAGGCTGAGCAGATCCTGGCCATGTGGGAGACTTCTCCAACCGAAGAACATTTTGCCGCGCTGGCAGATGAATACTCCGAGGACCCCGGCTCCAACGCCAACGGCGGTCTGTATACTGATGTAGCTCAGGGCCAGATGGTTCAGTCTTTCAATGACTGGTGCTTTGACCAGGCCCGGCAGTCCGGCGACACGGGTATTGTCAAGACCGATTATGGGTATCATATCATGTACTTCGTCGCCCACGCCGACCGCCCCGCCTGGATGGACACTGTCGAGGACGATATGCGCCACGAGGCCTATTCCAATGCCGTCGCCAGCTGGGTGGCCGAGGGTGGCTTCGAGCCTGACTACACCGCCGTCGTGCTCTCGCCCCCTGTGGGTTTATATGAGTGAGGTTAGAGAGCCGAAAAAGCCGCTGCAAAGCCGCTCTATGGCGCTGTCTGCTCCTGCTGCAAAAAAATCTCAAAAATATGAAAAAACCCTTTACTTTTCCCTTGAAACGTAGTATAATGCTGTAGTGTATGGGCCTATCTGCCCACACCCCATAACGCGGTCCCGGGGTACGGCCGCTGCGCGGCATTCCGCCATCCCGGCACTGGGTATGAGGGACTTATTTTGAAAGGTGGAAACCAACCATGATGCTCAAAGACCAGAAGACGGCCATCATTGAGGCCAACAAGACCCATGAGGGTGACACCGGTTCTCCCGAGGTTCAGATTGCGCTCCTGACCCAGCGGATCAATGACCTGACCGATCACCTCCGCACCCATACCCACGACAACCACAGCCGCCGCGGCCTGCTGAAGATGGTCGGCAAGCGCCGTAAGCTGCTGGACTACGTCGCCAAGAAGGACATCAACCGTTATCGCGCCATCATCTCCAAGCTGGGTATCCGTAAGTAATTATGTATTGAATAGGGGTGGCGCGGACCTCCGTGCCACCCCTTCT
>CALWWH010000082.1 GCA_944385195.1 uncultured Oscillospiraceae bacterium
GGTCGCTGTATTTTCGCTGCGTGATCGTCTTCGGGCGGGCCCGCCTGGTGGACGACCCCGACCAGATCCGGCGCGTGGCCCGGGCGCTGAGCTATAAGTTCACCGACGACGAGGCCTTCATCGAGCGGGAGATCGCCAAGTACGCCGCCGCGACGAAGCTCATAGAGCTCCGCCCGGAGCACATGAGCGGCAAGCGGGTCCACGAGGCCTGAGCCGCGGCGCGGCAAAAAGAGACTGCTGCAAAAAGCAGCAGTCTGAGACTGCCCAAAAACCCCTACGGGGCTTTTGGGCAGGTATTGGCAGTCTGCTGCGCGCATAATTTGCCCCCCGTAGGGGGACAAATTCCGCAGCCTGAGAAGTGTTTTCTGCCAGGTACACGCCCCGGCAGAAAATGTTTTGGACTTTATTTGCCGCCGCAGGCGGCAAACTCTGCGAGGCTTTTTTGACACACAAAGCCCCCGGCCCTGCGGCCGGGGGCTTTGCTGTGCCTGGCGGGGGGATCAAAGCGCGCCCGGGGGGCGCAAAGCGCGTCTGCTCAGGCCTTGGCCGCGTCGTAAGCCAGGCGGGAGCGGATGTAGACGGCGTTCATAAACTTCTGCACCGCGGCCATGCCCTCGGGGCTGAAGCCGCCGCGCGGCGTGGCGGCGTTCATGATGATGCGCCCGCCGTTGGAGGCGTAGTCGGCCATGAACTGGTCGGCCAGGGCCTCGATCTGCTCGTCGGTGGCCTCGGGGGAGATCTCCGGGCCGGGGACGCCGAAGACAAAGCGGTCGCCGTACTTGGCCACGAGCATCTTGCGGTCGTTCATGGGCTGGCCGCCCCAGCTGTCGGCACCGTACTCGATCATGGCGGGAACCAGCAGCTCCACCTGGCCGCAGCAGTGGAAGTCGAAGAGGATGCCGCGCTTGTGGCAGGACTCCACCACGCGCTTCATGTAGGGCACGAGCATCTCCCGGCAGGTGTCCAGGGAGAAGAAGGGCGCCCGCTGGGAGCCCCAGTCGTCGTGGAAGTGGATGCTGTAGGGGTGGAAGTACTTGGCATAGTAGCCGATGAGCTCGTCATAAAAGTCGCACAGGCGGCTGAAGAGGCCGTGGACATACTCCTGCTGATCCTCGTCGATGAGGGCCATGGCCGCGCCCTCGAACTCCATGAAGGAGATCAGGCGCTCGAACATGCCGTTCATGATCCACAGCTGGATGAGATTGCCCTCCAGGTAGTCCTTGTTGCGCTGGGCGCAGCCTTCCCAGTCGTACTGCGACAGGTCGGGGAAGACGATCTTCTCCTCCCAGTCTTCGATGTTCTCCAGGAAGGGCTTGCCCGGGCGAACCATGGAGCCGTTGACCTCGGGGACGAACTCCCACTCGACGCCGAAGAAGTCCTTGCCGCCGAAGGTGCCGGGGTCGGGGCGGTTGGCCTCGACGATGAAGCCGCGGGCGACGTTGTCCGGGATGATGGCCGGGCAGAACATCTTGAGGTCCGAGGAGCTGGGAATCCACATGGGGCGCTGGCCGGAGAAGAGCAGGTCGCGGTTTTCCTTAATGCTGATAGGACGGTTGTAGATGGGCGTGCCGGGCATCCCGGGGAACATGGCAGGGGCGGTGCCGATGACGTCCAGCTCGTCCATGGTGAACTTTTCTTTACTCATATGAAGGGCAACTCCTTTAGCGGTAAATTCCATATTATCATAACAGAATTCTGGAAAAATGCAAGCAAGGCATCAAAATTCGGAAATTTCGCAAAAAGAAGCCCCTGCAATTTGTGCAAGTTGCCGGCTTTCATGGCTCAGCAATCATACCCGGCGCTTCCGGCTGCGCCGCGGCCGGCTGCCGGGACTGCCGGGCGGTGCGGATGCCCTCAAAGCCTCCTGACTTATCTCAGCCGGGCCAGGGCCCAGACCAGGCCGTACAGCAGGGGCTGATGGGCCAGGTAGATCCACAGGCTGTGCCGGCCGCAGAAGCGGAAAAAGCGGATGGGGGCGGCCTGGGCGGGGAAGCGCGGCGCCAGGCTCTGCCTGGGGCCATAGAGCGTACGGCCCAGGACGGCGCCGAGCATAAACCAGCCCAGGTGGGGCAGGAGGGGGAAGTAGTCCCCGGAGGAGAAGTCCCGGCCCATGAGCCCCAGGGGGAAGAGCCAGTCCACGTCGAAGCGCCGGCCCAGCAGCAGGTACCCGGAGAGCACCAGCACCAGGCTCAGCGGGGCCAGAGCGCCCACAGGCAGCCGCTTCCAGAGGGGATAGCTCATCATACACAGCCCCAGCAGGTGCAGCACGCCAAAGCGCACCACGATGCTCCCGTCTGCCAGGCCCAGGGCGGCCATGGCGGCGGTGACGGCGGTGATGAGCATGCCGCAGCCGAAGACGATCAGGCCCCGGCGGAAGCTGCGGCGGCCCAGGGTCACGCAGACCCCGGAGAGGACCACGAAGAAGGCCCCGCCGTAGGCCTGGACGGCCTCAAAGACCGGGCCCAGCCGGAGCCTCAGGCCCAGAAAATAGTTCAGGTCGAAGACCAGGTGCACGAAGATCACGCAGACGATGGCGATGCCCCGCAGGGCGTCCAGCTCCCAGATGCGCGGCTTAGTCTCCATTGGCCTGCTCCTCCAGCTGGCGGTAGGCGACCTTGCCCACCAGGGTTTTGGGCAGCTCGGAGCGGAACAGCAGCTCCCGGGGCATGGCGTACTTGGCGATGCGCTCACGGCACCAGGCCAGCAGCTCCTGGCGCAGGGCCTCGCTGGGCTCGACGCCGGGCTTTGGCACCACGTAGGCCCGGACCCGCTGCATACGGTAGTCGTCCTTGACGCCGATGACGCAGCTGAGGAGGACCTTTTCGTGGGCATCGAGGATGTTTTCAATCTGGGAGGGGTAGACGTTGTAGCCCGAGGTGATGATGATGCGCTTGATGCGCTGGCAGAAGTAGACAAAGCCGTCATCGTCCATCCGGCCTAAGTCGCCGGTATGGAGCCAGAGCTGGGCGTCGGCGTGGCGGCGGAGGACCTGGCTGGTCTCCTCCGGGGCGTCCAGATAGCCCAGCATGACCGTGGGGCCCCGCAGACAGATCTCGCCCTCGGTCCCGGGGGGCAGCGGCTGGTCCGTGCCGGGGGCGGTGATGCAGTAATAGGTGTCGGGGAAGGGGATGCCGATGCTGCCCTCCCGGTGCTGGTCTATGGGGGTCAGGCAGCTGGCGGTGACGCACTCGGTGGTGCCGTAGCCCTCGCGGATCTGCACGGGGCTGTGGTGGGCGGAAAGGAAGGCGTCGACCTTGCGCTTGAGCTCGACGGTGAGGGTGTCGCCGCCGCTGAAGACGCCGCGCAGGAAGGAGAGGTCTGCGTCTTTGAGGCCCTCGGCCCGCAGCAGCGCCTCAAAGAGGGTCGGCACGCCGGGGATGAAGCTGGGCTTTTTGCGCCGCACGAGCCTGGCGTAGCTGTCGATGGTGAACTGGGGCACCAGGATGCAGGCCGCGCCGGCGACGAGGGGCGTGTGGATGCCGATGCCCAGGCCGAAGCCATGGAAGACGGGCATGACCGAGAGCATACTCATGCCCGCCAGGGGCTTGCAGCCGCTGGCCTCGGCGGTTTGCAGGGCCAGGGCGTTGAAATTGCGGCTCGAGAGCAGGATGCCCTTGCTGGCGCCGGTGGTGCCGCCGGAGTAGAGGATGACGGCCCCGTCCTCGGGCCTCAGGGGACAGGGGGGCAGGCTCCGGCCCACCCCGCGCCGCAGAAAGTCCCGCCAGCGCAGGCAGCCCTGGGGCCTGGGGAACTTCTTTCGCTGGCTCAGGCGGTACAGGGGCGCCAGATGGGCCGGCAGCTCGTCGGCGATCTGGGCCAGGACCACCGGGGGCCGGCCCTCCACGGCCTCAGAGGCCCCGCGGAGCTTGCCCCAGAACTGATCCAGGGTGAGGATGAGCTTTGCCCCGCTGCTGCGCAGATAGCCCTCGATCTCCTTGGGAGCCGAGAGGGGGTGGATCATCGCCGCCAGGGCGCCGATGCGGTTGCAGGCGTAAAAGGCGTCCACGGCCTGGGGGCAGTTGGGCAGGCAGATCAGGACCCGGTCGCCGGGGCCCACGCCTTGCCCCAGCAGGGCCCGGGCCACGCGCTCGATGCGCCCGGGCAGGGCCTTGAAGGGGGTGCGCCGGCCCTGAAAATCATAGGCGGTGTTCTCCGGCCACTGCCGGGCCGCATCGAAGACCATCTGCCACATGGTTTTTTCGGGGTAGTCGATGTGCGGGGCCATGGAGCCGTAAAACGCCAGCCAGGGAGCTTGGTTGTTCATCGCGCAGGTTCCTTTCGGGTAGGGGATTCTACGCTTTAGGATACCACAGGGCGGCGGGATTTGCAACGGCGAAATGGCGGCGGGACTCTCGGGCAAAAAACCGATGGATCGGTGGCACAAAATCTTTGTTTTATCCACAATCACAGTGTACAAATGTGGCAGAAGTTGCTATAATAAAGATGTGCGCCCATCGGGGGCGCGAGAATTTGAGGCCGTCGCAAGCGACGGATATGGAGGGACACGGATGCAAGAGCGTGCGGCAGTGATTTTTATCCCGGACGATACCGGCAAAACCGGCCTAAAGCAGCCATTGATGCTCATGGACGTCTGCGGCAGCCCGCTGCTGGCCTGGACGACCGGGGCGCTGGCCGACGGCGGCGTGGAGCGGCTGTTTCTGGTCTGCCACGAGCAGTATGCCCCGGCGGTGCAGGAGGCCTGCCCCGCGGGGATGCAGGTCACGGTCAGCGACAACCAGTCTGCGGCCGAGCGGATGACGAAGTTCCTCTCCGAGGGCGGAGAGGACGAGCAGGTGATGGTCCTCACGGGCCCTGCCGTGCTCATTCCCGGCCAGACCGAGTCCGGCTGCGCCTACTC
>CALWWH010000083.1 GCA_944385195.1 uncultured Oscillospiraceae bacterium
GGGCTATCGGGTCAAGGGCAAACGAAACAAGAACGAAGAGATATCCCGGCGCTCTTTGGAGCAGATCGGGACACTGAAATAAGGAGGAGCGTCATGCGCATCATTCTCGACGCCATGGGCGGCGATAATGCCCCTGAAGCCATCGTCCAGGGTGCACTGGATGCAGTGCAGGAATTTCAAAACGTGGAGATCACGCTGGTGGGCCGTGGCCCGGAGCTGCTGGAGATTCTCAAGGCCAAGGGCATCGAGACCCTGCCCAAGGGTCTGCAAATCACACATGCGCCAGATGTGGTAGATATGCACGCTGACCCGATTACGGTGCTCAAGAAACACCCTGAGTCCTCCATGGTTCAGGGCCTGAAGCTCCTGCGGGCAGGGGAAGGTGATGCCTTCGTCTCTGCCGGCAACACCGGCGCGCTGCTGACCGGCGCGACGTTGGAGTGTAAGCGCATCCGGGGTATCCGCCGCGCGGCAATGGGGCCGGTGATCCCTAACCGCTATGGCGGTACGGTACTGATCGACGCCGGCGCCAATGTCGACTGCACGGCGGAGTATCTGCTGCAGTTTGGCTATATGGGCTCCTTCTATGCGGAACGGGTGCTGGGCAAAAACAACCCCAAGGTGGGCCTGCTGAGCAACGGCACCGAGGATACCAAGGGTGGCACACTTAGAAAAGAAGCCTATGCCCTGCTGACTGAGGCCCATGAGGCCGGACGCCTGAACTTTATCGGTAACGTCGAGGGCCGAGAGATCTTCGACGGCGTTGTGGATGTCATCATTGCCGATGGCTTCAGCGGCAATGTGCTGCTTAAGTCCGTCGAGGGCACCGCCGGCTATCTAATGAAGGAGATCAAGGGCATCTTCAAGAAAAACCTGATCACCAAACTGGCTGCGGTTATGATCATGGGTGGGCTCAAGGAACTCAAGACCATGATGGATTACCGCGAGAGCGGCGGTACGATTCTGCTGGGTATCTCCAAGCCCGTCATCAAGGCCCACGGCAGTTCCGACGCCCGCGCCATCCGCAGCGCAGTCAAACAGGCCATGGAGGCAGTAGAGTCCGGGCTCGTGGAGGCCATTGCAGAGAACATCGATGCCATGCGCGTAGATTTGCACAGCAAGGAGGAGAGGCCATGAGCTTCGCTTCACTGCAAAAGGCTCTGGGCTATCAATTCCGCGATGTGAAGTTGTTGGAGCAGGCCCTGACCCATACCAGCTACGCCAATGAAAACCGCGCCGGACGGATTAGCCACAACGAACGGCTTGAATTCTTGGGCGACTCGATTTTGGGCTTTGTGGTAGCAGACTATCTGTACCGCAACTTCCCAAGCCATTTAGAGGGGGACTTGACCCGTATGCGCGCAGAGCTTGTCTGCGAGCGCAGCCTGGCGGTGATGGCCAAGGAGCTGAATCTTGGTCCGGAGCTTCGCCTGGGCCACGGCGAGGAGCGCAGCGGCGGCCGCGAACGCGCAAGCATCCTCTCCGACGCCTGTGAGGCCATTATGGCGGCGGCATATTTGGACGGCGGCTTTGAAGCTGCCCGCGGGATTGTCTACCGCCACATCCTGGACCGCGTGGCCGAAGCTAGCCACTCCTGCGATTTTAAAACCATTCTTCAAGAGCTGGTTCAGCGGGAAAAGGGCCGGAGTCTGGCCTATCGCCTGGTGGATGAGTCCGGCCCGGACCATGACAAGACCTTTGCTGTCGAGGTTCTGCGAAACGGCGAAGCCGTCGGCCGTGGAACTGGCCGCAGCAAAAAACTAGCCGAGCAAGCCGCTGCCCGCGAGGCGATTACCCGCTTGTTCCCTGAGGAAAAAATCTGACCAGAGCGGATTCGGAGGGGCCTCAGTGCTTACTTGCATTTTCACGTTCAAACGCGTAAAAAGTGACCGTTCCAGGGATGGAACGGTCACTTTTATGCTTTATCTCGCGGCTTACGCAGCAGCGCAAAGACGATACCGCACACAATGGCTGCGGCGATGCCGCCAGCGGTGGCGGTCAGACCACCAGTGAAAATGCCCAGGAAACCGTCGGTGTCGATGGCGCGTTTGACGCCCTTGGCTAGGCTGTAGCCGAAGCCCGTCAAGGGCACCGTCGCTCCTGCACCGCCCCACTGTACCAGCGGTTCGTAAATCCCCAGGGCAGTCAACGCCACACCCGTTACCACGTAGAAGACCAAAATGCGGGCCGGGGTCAATTTTGTTTTGTCGATGAGCAGCTGCCCGATGGCGCAGAGAATGCCGCCGCAAATAAAAGCATTTACATAATCCATATATCTCAAGCCTCCGATGTGATCTCGACCGCGTGACAAATGCTGGGGATGGATTCCCCTTGCTGGGTGGCAAGGGGGCTCATCAGCGCGCCAGTGGCGCAAATTAGGATGCGCCGTAGTTCGCCTTGGGCCATTTTTCCCAGAATGAGGCTGCAAAGTGTGGACGCGGCGCATCCACAGCCAGAGCCGCCGGCATGGACATCCTGCCGGATGAGATCAAAAATTATTGTTCCGCAATCGACATAATGTTCCCCGAGATTCACCCCATCCTGTGAAAACAGGTCTCGCAGAATGGTGCTGCCCACCTTGCCCAGATCGCCGGTGGCTATGAGATCATAGTCCGCCGGGCTGCGGCCTGTGTCTGCAAAATGCTGCCGCAGAGTCTCGTATGCGGCGGGGGCCATGGCGCTGCCCATGTTGTTGGCATCGGTAATGCCCTTGTCAATCACCTGGCCAAGAGTGGCGCTGTGGACGTGGATGACAGACGGGGTGAGACCCAGTACGACACAGCCGGCACCGGTGACGGTCCATTGGGATGTGGGCGGACGCTGGCCGCCGTATTCCAACGGCTGGCGGTACTGGCGCTCAGCAGTGGCAAAATGGGAGGAGGTCATCGCCGCTGCGCGTTGGGCGTAGCCTCCGTCGATCATTACCGAGGCCAATAGCAGAGACTCGGACATGGTAGAGCAGGCGCCATAGAGGCCCAAAAACGGGATGTGTAGCCCCCGGACCGCATAATTAGAGCTGATACACTGGTTTAGCAGATCACCTGCGCAGAGGACATCCAGCTGCGTTGGGACGAGCTTTGCCTTTTGCAATGCCCGCTGAAGGGCTTCTTTTTGCATTTGGCATTCAGCCTTTTCCCAACTATCCTGGCCAAAGCGGGTGTCCGTCGACACGAGGTCAAACAGCGGACCCAGCGGGCCCTCGCCCTCTTTCTTTCCTACGACGCTGGCCCACCCCAGGATACTTGGTGCGTTGTCAAAGCGCAGCGTTTGCTTGCCAATTCGCGGCATTTGCCCCACCTCCGTTCGCGTTATGAGTAGTTTGTGGAGCATGCGCCGGGTTATGTGCGCCACTCTTAACCAAAACATAAGAAAATCACAAACCGGGCATGATGGTTTTCGACGCGGGAATGTGGTAAAATAAAACCAGCACAAAGGAAAGGTCGGATCAAAATGACGATGTATGTTAAAACCGGACCATTTTGGGCGGCGAAGGAATGCGCTGTATACATATTGCTCATTCGTACAAACACCTGGTTTTCGCGTTTGATCGGACACATCACCGGAGCGAGTTTCACGCATGCGTCGGTGTGCCTGGACCCGGGCAGCGGAGAACTCTACAGCTTCGCGCGCCGGCATACGCATTTGCCGCTGCCAGCGGGCTTTACCCGGGAGCGCTTGGATGAGGGCCTCATGGGCCGCGATCCGCAAATTCCCTGCGCGCTCTACCGCGTCGAGGTCAGCCCTGAGGTCCGTGCTTACATCGAGCGGCGTCTGGCGCTGATGGAGTCGCGGCAGCGGGAATTGAAATACAGCCTCATAGGGACGGTGTTCTGCTTTTTCCACCGGCCTCGGGCGCGGAAAGACCGCTATTTCTGCTCGCAGTTTGTGGCGGAGCTGCTCTCTGACTCCGGCGCCATCCGCCTGAAAAAGCCCGCCTCACTCTACCACCCCTGTGACTTCCCGGCTCAGCCGGAGGTGGAGCTGTGCTACCGCGGGGCGTTGGTGGGATTGCGTGGATGATTTCACAAACCGGTACTGTCCCGCGGGGCGTGATACCTGGTCATAGCAGATGAAACCGCACCGTTAAGGTGCGGTTTCGTGCGCTATTCAAGGGGCCTCATTGTCGTTCAGCCAGCAGGGTGCTGACCCTGGACTGGATGATCCTGGCGCATTCCTCGGCGGACTTGTCGCCGGCGAGGTAGGCGAGGACCTCCTCCTCGACGATATAAGTAATGTCCTCGTAGTCATGGAAGCCTATGGTGATGTAGCTGGCATCCGCAACAGCCTGACGGACGTAGTCGATCTCCTCCTGCGGCATACCAGGGTGATAGGCGGACTGCCATTCACCATCGACGAGTATTGGCTCGGCAGACGGATCACGAGACCCTGCAAACAGGGAGTTTTCGTTTGACCCATCCAGGGCTGCGCGCTCTAATTGGGACTCCCAGACTGCCTTGGACATGGGCACGCCCCACGAGTAGTAACGTTCCTGCTGTTCCGGAGCCAGCAGCCATTTTACAAACGCCCAGCAGGCCTCTGGATGCGCTGTTTGAGAGGACAGCGCAAAGCCGTCTCGTATATTGACGCCTGGACCGCTTGCCTCTGGGGTGGGAACCCCGACAACACGCACATAATATCCGTTCCG
>CALWWH010000084.1 GCA_944385195.1 uncultured Oscillospiraceae bacterium
CTGAATCTGGTATTCTTCAAGAAGGGCATGAGCAAGGCGAAGTTTTGGCAGATGATCGGCCGGGGCACCCGGCTGTGCCCGGGGCTGATAGACGGAAAAGACAAGGAAAAGTTCTATATTTTCGACCTGTGCGGCAATTTTGAGTTTTTCCGTATGAGCAAGGGGAAAGCCACTGCCAATCAGATGGCGCTTCAAAGCGCTATCTTCCACCTGAAGGCACAGATCATCTTTAAACTCCAGGATCTGGCCTATCAGACCGAGGAACTAATCCCCTTCCGCCAGCGACTGGTTGAGGAAATGCTGTCTAAAGTCCAGGAACTGAATCGGAACAATTTTGCGGTAAAACAGCATTTGCGGTATGTGGAGAAGTTCTCCAACCCGGAGAGCTATAAGGCTATCGGCTATGAAGATACCCTCTATCTACGGGATGAGGTGGCACCTCTGCTCCATCCAGACGAGGACGAGGTCAGCGCTGTGCGGTTTGACGCACTGATGTACGGCATTGAATTGGCTTACTTGGTGGGCAAGACCTATTCTCGCGCCAAGAAGGATCTGGTGAAAAAGGTCAGCAGCATCGCCAGCGTGGCCAATATCCCAGAGATCCGGGCCCAGTCGGAACTGATTGAGCAGATCCTGCATACCGACTATCTGGAATATGCCGGTATCAATGAGTTTGAACATATCCGGGAATGCCTTCGAAATTTGATGAAATACCTGCCTCGTAACGACGAGATCTATTACACGAATTTTACGGACGATATTCTGTCCACCGAGTGGCGTGAGGCGGAGCTGGAAAACGACGACCTGAAAAACTACAAGGCGAAGGCGGAGTTTTACATCCGTCAACACCAGGACAATCCCACCATCGCAAAGCTGAAGTCCAATATTCCACTTGCAGATCATGATGTCAGGGAGCTGGAGAATATCCTATGGAGCCAGATAGGTAGCCGCCAAGACTATGAGGCGGAACTGGGAGCCAAGCCACTGGGTGAATTTGTTCGGGAGATTGTAGGCTTGGATATGAACGCCGCTAAGGAGGCATTCTCTCAGTATCTCAACAACACCAACTTAGACAGCCGGCAAATTTACTTTGTCAACCAGATTGTGGAGTATATTGTCCGCAACGGTATGATGAAGGATCTGTCCGTTCTCCAGGAACCACCCTTTACCGACCGGGGCAGCATTGTGGAGATTTTTACCGATACTATCCTCTGGGCGGGCATCAAGGGCGTAATCGACCGTATCAACGCCAATGCCGCCGCATAAAGCTTTCATTAGGAACTCCGTACGGAAAGGCACCTTATCTCTTGAACTGCCCCAGATTGTGCGGACAGCGCAAAAAAGCCTCTGATAGGAAATATTGAGTTTTAGGCGGAGAGGCGTCGTGCAAGCGGCGCCTCTCCAGTTTTAAACTGGATACGCTCATAGTTAAAATGGATATATGGGTCAATCATCTCACTGACCTCAGAGAAAAGTGACTGGCCTATGTCGGCAAATACACTCTGTTTGATGATGGAGAAGAATTTTTCAGCCATGGTATTGTCATACGGGTTCCCACGTCTTGATATGGAAGGCGTAATGCCGTATTGTTTGATTTCTGGCAGAAGCTCCTGCACTTTTTGATATCTTCTTGGCCTATAGAAGCCCCCTGATGTAGTCTTATTTTCCTACATCAGGGGGAAGTTTGGCTATTGTCCGTTTTTGCTGGTCTGGTCCGGTTCACTTTGCGCAACCGTACAAAACCAGGTGGATGTTGCAAAACAGCGCTGGATTATGTTTGCAGAAAGCGCATGAGGATGGTGGCCACCTCGGCGCGGGTGGCGTTGTGGGTATTGATGGCGGTGCTGGTGTTTCCGGCTGTACTAGGGTATGTTCCACCGCATAAGTGAATATGAAGACATCTCGATCTGAGCACTGCTCTGCGGCGGAGGCGGTATAGTTGTTGATGACCCCGAGAAAATGGGTGCCGAAGGACCTTGGCCAGTGGATTCGTCAAATCCGATTTTGCTCTCCCCATTCGCACATCCCGTCCAGGATAGGGATGAGGGATCTGCCCCGCTCTGTCAGGCTGTATTCTACCTTTGGGGGAATCTGGGGATATTCCTCCCGGTGGACAAGCTGATCCGCCTCCAGCTCCTTCAGTGTGGAGCTGAGGGTCTTATAGGAAATACCGTCGATGTACCGTTTCATCTCGTTGAATCGAACCACACCGAACTCCATCAGAGTATACAAGATAGTCATTTTATATTTCCCGCTGATCAGGGACAGGGTATAGCTGAAGCCCGTGGAACTTAGGCACTCACTGGAAATACATCTCTCGCTCATTTGACACTCTCCTAAAAGTAAGTACCACACTTAAATGTGCGTACTTGCTTTTCTTTCTGCGCTTGTTATGATTGTAGTAGAATCTAAGGGAAACGTCAATCCCTGGAAGATTGGAGGAACTATGCTATGAGCAAAAAAATCGTTGTTATCACCGGCAGCCCGCGGAAAAACGGGAACAGTTTTGCTATGACGGAGGCTTTTATCCAGGCAGCGGAAGAAAAGGGGCACAGCGTCACCCGATTTGACGCCGCTGCGATGAATGTCGGCGGCTGTCATGCCTGCGAAACCTGCTATAAGAGTGGCAAAGCCTGCTCTTTTGATGATGATTTCAACACCATTGCTCCGGCTATTTTGGAGGCAGATGCTGTGGTCTTTGCCATGCCGGTGTACTGGTACTCCATTCCGGCCCAGATTAAAGCGGTTATCGACAAAATGTTCTCCTTCTGCGTAGCGGGAAAGAATATCGCCGGGAAAGGCTGCGGTCTGCTCTGCTGCTGTGAGGAGGACGACAAGTCCGTCATGGACGGCGTCAGGATTCCCATTGAGCGCAGCGCCGCCCTGCTGAAATGGCATATGGTAGGCGAGGTGCTGATCCCTGGTGTGCTGAATGCCGGCGACATTGAGAAAACCGACGGCTGTAAGCAGGCGGCTGCGCTGGCAGACAACGTCTGATTGAGGAGGGGAGTGGTTATGAGCAAAAAGATTGTAATCTTAAATGGCAGCCCCCGCCGGAAAGGGAATACCTCCGCTCTGGTCAAAGCCTTTACCGAAGGAGCTGAAAGCGCCGGCAATACCGTGACGGAGTTTTTCCTGGACTCAATGAACATCCACGGCTGTAAAGGCTGCTTCGGCGGACACTGCAGCCGGGAGTGTCCCTGTGTCCAGAAGGACGATATGGAGAAAATCTATCCAGCGGTCAGGGACTGTGATGTGGTCGTTCTGGCGACACCCCTATACTACTGGAACATGAGCGGTCAAATCAGGACGGCCATCGACCGGCTCTTTGCCTTGGAGGAAGGGGACGGTAACCTGCTTCGTGGACATGACCGTTCCTGCGCTCTGCTGATGGCGGCGGAGGGAAACGGGTTTGATGATGTGACGCTGTACTTTGACCATCTCATGGAGCATCTGCGGTGGAAGAACCTCGGCCATGTACTGGCCGGAGGCAACGGGGACATCGGCGACATCGAAGGCAAGCCGGAACTGCAAAAGGCCTGGAATCTGGGGGCGTCCATTCGATAAGCAGCGTGGGAATACTCACGAACAGAGCATACTTTGACCCATGTGAACATGGGCATAGGATTCAGGACTTTTCTGATTTCACCGATGAGAGCACCTCTCAGGAAGAAGCCCTTCAGCACACGTTCAATGACCCAACAACATAGGCGTGCGGAGAGTTTCTCCGCACGCCTATGTTGTTTCTGTCTGACTCTCTTGAAGTACTCTGAGCGCACTGGTCAGCATGGCAGTAATGACCTTTATCTGGGACGGTGTTGCAGCTTTCCAAAGCGCGGCCAATTCGTTGATGGTCTCCAGTCCAATTCCTGGGAGGGAATCTATCAGCAATGAGTTTGGAGAAGCATCCAGGGCTTCACAGAGGCTGATGAAAATCGGGAGACTCGGTACTTTTGTTCCACCCTCGATCTGCCGGAGATAGGTCGCATTGATGTTGCAGAGCTCAGAGAGTTTCTCGCTGGTCAATCCCCGATCCTTCCGGGCCTGCCGGAGTCGGCTGCCAAATGCCTTCTTGTCCATGGACATCCTCCATTTATAAGCTGTAAGACAATTATTTGTTTTCTTATAGCTTATAATCTAGTAGACAACAGGAAAAGCATCTGATAAAATACAAAATATAAGCTGATAGACTATAATTCGAAGAAGGCATATCGGAGAGGAGAATAGTATGGTTGAGTATGTGTTATTGGGGAAGCGAGTGGCGTTCGATGACCCGTCCGAGCGCTTTTTTGACCTCCAATACGCCGGCTGGCAGGCGGAACAAGAGATGCAGCAGCGGTTTAATGCATGGTATGACAGCTGCGGAAAGATTGAAAATGTCTTGCAGGGGTACCTGAACGTCGCCAGGAAACTTATCCAGGATGCAGTGTCCCGGCCTCTCTACGAGTCTCTGGCTCAGTACGGAATCTATGACGTGAGCGGGGATGTGTACTGGCAGTGCTGTGCCGACTTTTCGGAGGCGGAGGCCGCGCTGCGGTCCGTCTCTGGGAAGGTAAACGCCATAGAGGGCAAGAAAGAGGCAGAGGAGGAGTACCGCGCGGCGCGGAAAGCCGGGCGGGGCCGCTGGCAGGGAGGCGGATTTGGCTTTTCCGGCGCTGTGAAGGGCGCGGCCATGGCCGGCGGCATGAACCTGCTCTCCGGAATGGCGCACAGTGCGGTCAATGCGGTGGGAAACGCCGGATCGAGCATCACGGCCTCTGGCGAAAAGCGTGCGCTTTATGGGAGGGCAGAGACGAGAGAAATCCTGTTCGAGGGGCTCTCAGAGGCGCTCCTCTCCTTTTTTGACGCGCATATCGATCTGGTCAACGAACGCCGGCCGGGCTGTATCCGCAGCGGCTTCGACCCTGATCGGTCGGAAGCGCTGCTGGAAAATGCCAAAAAGTTGCCCGACAAGCGGGCGGAGCTTCTGGTTCAGGCGGTGCAGCTATGGCCGTGGAATGTCGAACTGCTCAAGTATATCTTCGTGAATTTTCC
>CALWWH010000085.1 GCA_944385195.1 uncultured Oscillospiraceae bacterium
TGGCAAGAAGACAGTCCCTCTGGGTGGCATCGGCATGATCTATGAGCCCCGGCCCACCGTCACTGTGGATGCGGCCGTACTGTGCCTGAAGGCCGGCAATGCGGTCATTCTTCGTGGTGGGAAGGAGGCATTCCACTCCAACAACGCCTTAACTGCGCTCATGCGCGAGGCCATTGTTTCTGTCGGCCTGCCCGCCGACTGCGTCAGCCTGGTGCAGGACACCAGCCGAGAGAGCGCCAATGAGCTCATGGCCATGCGGGGATATCTGGATGTGCTGATTCCCCGCGGCGGCGCGGGCCTGATTCGCTCTGTGGTCGAGAACGCAAAAGTGCCCGTCATCGAGACCGGCGCTGGCGTCTGCCACGTCTATGTGGAAGCGTCTGCCGACCAGGACATGGGCGCGCGGATCATCGAAAACGCCAAATGCTCCCGTCCATCAGTTTGTAACGCCGCGGAGACGCTGCTGGTGGATCGCAGGATTGCCGCGAGCTTCCTGCCTAAGGCGAAGGCACTGCTGGATGCGTACAGCTGTGTCATCCGAGGCTGCCCGGAGACCTGCGCCATCCTGCCGGGGGTTGAGGCGGCCACGGACGAGGACTGGGACACCGAATACGGCGACTATATTCTCTCGGTGAAGGTCGTGGGAGGCATCGACGAGGCGATGGCCCACATCGCCGCGCATTCCACGGGTCACTCTGAGGCCATCGTGACCTCTGATTATTTCCAGGCTCAGCGCTTTTTGAACGAAGTCGATGCGGCGGCAGTCTATGTCAACGCCTCCACCCGCTTCACCGACGGCGGCGAGTTCGGCGAGGGCGCGGAGATCGGCATTGCAACGCAAAAACTGCATGCCCGGGGCCCCATGGGTCTGCGGCAGCTGACCAGCACGAAATATGTTGTCTATGGCAGCGGGCAGGTGAGATAAGGACGTGAATCTGTTCGAGATCATGGGCCCCATCATGGTGGGGCCTTCCAGCTCCCACACTGCCGGCGCGGTGCGCATCGGCTTCATCGCTCAACGCTTGCTGGGTGGCCGGCCGGATTGGGCCCAATTGCAGCTCTCCGGTAGTTTTGCCGCCACGGGAAAGGGGCACGGCACGGACCGCGCCCTGATCGCAGGCCTGCTGGGCATGGCCCCTGACGACGTCCGTATTCCCATGAGCCACCACATTGCCGCCAAGGAGGGCATGGAGGTGGAGCTGGGTCACATCGAGCTGCGCGGTGCGCACCCTAACAGCGTGCTTTTGCACCTGAGCCGGGCAGACAAGCGGCTGAGTCTCCAGGCGGCCTCCCTGGGCGGCGGCCGTGTCCGCGTGGAGGCCATCGACGGCATGGAAGCCAGATTCAGCGGTGAGTCGCCGACGCTTATCATTCGCAACGAAGACCGCCCTGGCATGGTTGGCGAGGTCAGCGCCATGCTTGGCTACCATAATATGAACATCGCGACGATGCAGCTCTACCGGGCCCACAGGGGTGGTCTGGCGGTCATGGTTCTGGAATTTGACGCGCCGGTACCCCTCATGCTGCGCCAGACTCTGGAACATCTGCCGGGTATCTGCTCGGTGACGTATCTGGAATTGGAGGGAACTTGAAATGGCGTTTTCATCCATCGAAGCGCTGTTGACGGCGGCGAAGGACATGCCGCTCTGGGAAGCCATCCTGCGCAGCGACCTGGAGGACCGGGGCGTGGAGCAGGCGGACTCCATTGAGAAGATGACCTTGCGCTGGCAGGCCATGGTGGCGGCAGTGGAGGGCTACGATGCCTGTGAGCGCTCGGCCAGCGGCCTGGTCGGCGGCGATGGCGGCCGGATGGACGCGGCGCCCCGGCACTATGTGGACAGCTATGGCCAGCAGGTCATTGCCACGGCGCTGAAGACCGGCGAATGCAACGCTTGCATGAAACGCATCGTGGCCGCGCCCACGGCGGGGGCCTCCGGCGTCCTGCCGGCGGTGCTCATCCCCCTGCGCGGGCGGCACAGCGATGAAGAACTGATCCGCGCCCTCTATGTGGCGGCGGGCTTCGGCCAGGTCATTGCCACCCGGGCGTCGATCTCCGGAGCGGAGGGTGGCTGCCAGGCAGAGATCGGCTCGGCCTCCGGCATGGCGGCGGCAGCCCTGACGGATTTGCAGGGCGGCAGCCCCCAGCAGTGCGCCGACGCCTGCGCCATGGCGCTGCAAAATCTGCTGGGCCTTGTCTGCGACCCTGTGGGCGGCCTGGTGGAGGTGCCCTGCGTCCAGCGAAACGTGGTTGGCGCGGTCAATGCCATCGCTGCGGCGGAGATGGCCCTGGCAGGAATTGGCACAGTCATCCCCTGCGACGAGGTAATCGATACCATGCGCGCCGTGGGCGATGCGCTCCCGTCCAGCCTCCGGGAGACGGGGGAGGGAGGCCTCGCCGCGACGCCGACCGCCAGGCGCCTGGTGTTGTCATGAGAAAAGAAAGCGGCCGTAGCCGCTTTCTTTTTTGACGAGGCGCACAGACACAGGAGCATTGCGCAGCCGGTCACCGAGCGCGGCCTTTTGCAGAGCGTGACGCGGCGTTGCAATTGGGCACAAACTCTGCTACAATACCCCTAAAAGGAGGCAAGACCAATGCCCATCCAGCACCCGTTCCCACCCCTTTACGACGCGCAGTCCCGCATTCTGATCCTGGGCTCGTTTCCCTCGGTGGCCTCCCGGGTGGGGATGTTCTTCTACCACCACCCGCGAAATCGCTTCTTGCCCCTTATGGCCCGGCTGCTGGGGGAGCAGACCCCCGCAAGCATTGAGGAGAAGTCTGACATGCTCCACCGGCACCACGTGGCGCTCTGGGACAGCGCCGCCGCCTGCGAGATCGATGGCAGCGCCGACGCGACCCTGCGCAGCGTCATGCCCAACGACCTGAGGCCCATCTTCGCTGCGGCGCAGATCCGGGCCGTGTTCTGCAACGGGGCCGCCTCCTGGAATATCTACCACCGCTATATCGAGCCGAATACCGGCCTCCCGGCTGCGAAGCTCCCCAGCACCAGCCCCGCCAACGCGGCCTGGAGCCTGGCGCGGCTGGAGGAAGCATGGAAAGTGATTTTAGACGAGTTAACATAAAATATGCAGGAGCGAACTCAGGTTCCCCTGCATACAGCACTGTGTCTATTGGTGATTTATTGACATAAAACAGCCGTCCTCGTGGGAATCAATGACCCCGATTGCCTGTAGATACGAATACATGATCGTCGAGCCGACAAAGCGCATCCCGCGCCTATGCAGATCCTTCGACACCCGGTCGGACAGGGCAGAGGTGGTCCTGTCGTTTTCCCGGATCGTCTGCCCCTGGGTGAAGCCCCAAATATAGGCATCAAAGCTGCCATATTCCGCCGCAATGGCGCGGAAGATGGCGGCATTTTTGACGGCCGAGGTGATCTTGCGGCGGTTGCGGACGATGCCCTTGTCCTGCATCAGCGCCTCGATCTTGGCATCAGTGTATTGGCTCACCACGACGGGGTCAAAGCCATCAAAAGCGGCGCGGAAGGCCGCGCGCTTGTTGAGGATGCACTCCCAGCTGAGCCCCGCCTGGAAGCCTTCCAAAATCAGCAGCTCGAAGAGCTTCCTGTCGTTATGCTCCGGGCGCCCCCACTCCTCGTCGTGGTAGGCCACATAGAGGGGGTTATTTAGATTGCACCAGCGGCAGCGGATTTTTTCAGACATCACAAGGCCCCTTTCTGCGGTTTGTATCTATGATACCCGCCAGAAAGGGGCCTGTCAAATGGTTTGTGCCTTTGCCCTCGCTGAGACTCAGAGAGCGATGGCGCCCATTCGCCCGATTTGGCCAGGTGGTGCTAAAAACAGCGCGGGGCTGATCTCGGCCCAACGACTTGCAAACCGGGCCGAAAAATGCTATAATCAACTATTATCGTATGATCGGCGCCCAGCGCCCTGGTTCAGGAGGTCCACTATGGCAAACACAGTCACCATCAGCCCCGAGGCGCTGCAGGCGCAGCGGGACATCTGCCGGCAGATCGCTGACTATTGGCAGGTCCGGCGGCGGGAGCCTCTGGCCTGGGTGGACACCTACGGCTGTCAGCAGAATGAGAACGACTCCGAGCGCATCCGCGGCATGCTCGTGGAGTGCGGCTACAAGATCGCCCCCACGGAGGAGGACGCCGACGTCATCGTCATCAATACCTGCGCCGTCCGGGAGCACGCCAATCAGCGGGTCTTCGGCAATATCGGTGCGCTGGTTCACGGCTATCGCCGCCATCCGGGGCAGATCATTGCCCTCTGCGGCTGCATGGCCGGGCAGAAAGAGGTCGTCGAGCGCCTGAGGAACAGCTTCCACCATGTGCGCCTGGTCTTCACCTCCCACGAGCTCTGGCGCTTCCCGGAGCTGCTGCAGCGGACGCTGCTGAGCGGCAAGCGGGTCTTCGCCACCGAGCCCTCCGACGGCAGCATCGCCGAGGGCCTGCCCGTGCTGCGCAGCAGCGGCCTCAAGGGCTGGCTGTCCATCATGTACGGCTGCAACAACTTTTGCAGCTACTGCATCGTCCCCTATGTCCGGGGCCGGGAGCGCAGCCGCCAGCCGGCGGATATCCTGGCCGAGGCCAGGGAGATGATCGCCGCCGGATACCGGGACATCACCCTCCTGGGCCAGAACGTCAACTCCTACGGCAAGGATCTGGACTGCGGCGTGGACTTCGCCGACCTGCTGGCCCAGCTGGCGGAGTTAGACGGGGACTTCCTCCTGCGCTTCATGACCAGCCACCCCAAGGACGCCTCCAAAAAGCTCTTCGACACCATGGCGAGGTATCCGAAGATCGCCAAGGTCATCCACCTGCCCTTCCAGGCGGGCAATGACCGGGTTCTGAAGGAGATGAACCGCCGCTACACTGCCGCGCAGTATTTGGAGCTGGTGGACTACGCCCGCAGCGTCATGCCGGACATCGTCCTGACCTCCGACGTGATTGTGGGCTTCCCCGGCGAGACGGACGAGGAGTTTGAGGATACCCTGAGGCTCATCGAGCGGGTACGCTTTGACGCGCTGTTCACCTTCATCTACTCTCCCCGGGAGGGGACGCCTGCGGCGGCCATGCCCGACCCTGCCACCCGGGAGCAGAAGCAGCGCAACTTCGATCGTCTGGTGGCGGCCCAGAACCGCATCAGCGACGAACGCCACCGCGAGTACGTGGGCAAAACCATCCGCTGCCTCATCGACGGCGTGGACGAGCAGGACCAGAGCCTCCTCACCGCCCGCACCGATGGCAACCGCCTGGTGCGCCTGCCCGGGGAGGCCGCCCTGGTGGGGCAGTTCCGGCAGATCCGGATCACCGCCAGCGGCACCTGGTCCCTGATGGGAGAGCTGGCGGAATAAGTACGACGGAAAACCGAGAGAAAGAGGGATCCTATGGCAGAACTGACCCCCATGATGCAGCAATATTTGCAGATCAAGGAACAAAACCCGGACTGTATCCTCTTTTTCCGCCTGGGCGATTTTTATGAGATGTTCCAGGACGACGCCCGCCTGGCGTCCAAGGAGCTGGACCTGACCCTCACCACCCGCGACCGCAGCAACCCGGACCCCGAGGCCCGGACGCCCATGTGCGGGGTGCCCTACCACTCCAGCGAGGCCTATATCGCCCGGCTGGTGGCCAAGGGCTACAAGGTCGCCATCT